>NZ_MLQM01000001.1:0-119565 GCF_001854525.1 Mycobacterium talmoniae | reverse complement strand
CGGTTGCCGCACTGGCCGATTCGCTGCGCCGCGACACGGTCGGCGACGACGTCACGTTCGTGGTCAACCGCAACATCAACTTCACCAACATCTGCTACGTCGGCTGCCGGTTCTGCGCGTTCGCCCAGCGCAAGGGCGATGCGGACGCCTACTCGCTGTCCGCCGAGGAGGTCGGCGACCGGGCGTGGGAGGCCCACGTCGCCGGTGCCACCGAGGTGTGCATGCAGGGCGGGATCGACCCGGAGTTGCCGGTGGGCGGCTACGCCGATCTGGTGCGGGCCGTCAAGGCCCGGGTGCCCTCGATGCACGTGCACGCGTTTAGCCCGATGGAGATCACCAACGGGGCCACCAAGAGCGGGTTATCCATCCGGGAGTGGCTGACCGGGCTGCGCGAGGCCGGGCTGGACACCATCCCGGGCACCGCCGCGGAGATCCTCGACGACGAGGTGCGCTGGGTGCTGACCAAGGGCAAACTGCCCACCTCGCTGTGGATCGAGGTCGTCACCACCGCGCATGAGGTGGGGCTGAAGTCCAGTTCGACGATGATGTACGGCCACGTGGATTCGCCGCGGCACTGGGTGGGGCACCTCAACGTGCTGCGCGGTATCCAGGACCGCACCGGCGGGTTCACCGAATTCGTGCCGCTGCCGTTCGTGCACCAGAGCTCGCCGCTGTACCTGGCCGGCGGAGCCCGGCCGGGGCCCAGCCACCGCGACAACCGGGCCGTGCACGCGTTGGCGCGCATCATGTTGCACGGCCGCATTCCCCAGATCCAGACCAGCTGGGTCAAACTCGGGGTGGCGCACACCCAGGTGATGCTCAACGGCGGCGCCAACGATCTGGGTGGCACGCTGATGGAGGAGACCATCTCGCGGATGGCCGGCTCCGAATACGGGTCGGCGAAGACAGTGGCCGAACTGGTCGCGATCGCCGAGGGTATCGGCCGTCCGGCCCGGCAACGCGCCACCGACTACCGCCCCCTGGCGGCTGTGCCGGACTGAACTCTGTCCGGCACTCACTCCGGCATAAGGCGATGGGAAGCCATAGCTGGACTCGCGCACCCGTTTTCGGTGGTCTCACTCATGCAGTGGTGCTAGCACAGGTTCGGTGTCATCAGACAGTGGTTCGGGTGGACGCACGTTGTCGGTGCCACGCGGGGGGACAAGGTGCGGCCACCAGAACCAGCGCCCAAGCAGTACCGCGATCGATGGCATGAACAACGCGCGGACTATTAGTGTGTCGAGCAGTAGACCCAGGGCGATGGCGGCGCCCATCTGGCCGACGATAACGTCGTCGCTGCCCAGCATGGCTGCCATGGTGACGGCGAATACCAGACCGGCAGAGGTGACCACCGTGCCGGTGCCGGCCATCGACCGGATTATTCCGGTCTTGATGCCAGCGTGGATCTCATGCCTGATGCGGTGGACCAGTAGCAGGTTGTAGTCGGATCCGACAGCCAAGAGGATGATGACCGCAAAAAGCATCACAGCCCAGTGCAGCCTGATACCGAAGAGGTCCTGCCAGATAAGTACGGACAGTCCGAGGGCCGCGGCAATTGAGCTGGACGCGGTGCCGACGATCACCAACGCGGCCACAAGGCTGCGGGTCAGCACCAGCATGATGATGAAGATCAGCGTCAGTGAGGCCACCACGGTGATCATGATGTCGTAGGCGTTGCCGTCGTGCATGTCCTTGTACGTGGCGGCCGCGCCCCCTAAATACACCTTGGCGTCGGCCAGCGAGGACTGCTTTAGGGCCAGCTGTGCGGCTTTTCGCTCGGCCTGGACCCGCGAAATTCCCTCCGGGGTTGCCGGGTCGCCCTCATGGGTGATGAAGAAGCGGGCCGATTTGCCATCCGGCGACAAGAACTGTTTAAGCCCGACCTGAAAGTCGGCGTTGTCGAAGGCCTCTGGCGGCAGGTAGAAAAAATCGTCGTTTCGGGACTTGTCAAAGCTTTGTCCCATGACGATTGCCGTATCGCTCATATTCTCAAGCTGGTTGATCATCGCCTGGAACGTGCTGTGCAGCGTCAGCGTTAGCGCTTGGGTCGCTTTGAGTGACATAATTTGTGGTGGCAGTAACTCGGTCAACTGTGGAAACAATGCATCAACATCATCGATGTCGTTGGCCAGCTGATGGAATTTTTCGTCGAGCTGGTCGATGCCGTCCAACGAGTCCCAGATGGATCGAATCGACCAGCACATCGGAATATCGAAACAGTGCGGTTCCCAATAAAAGTAGTTACGGATCGGCCTCCAGAAGTCGACGAAGTCGGCGATGTGGTCCCGCAATTCATCGGTGATCTCGGTCAGATCATGAGTATCCAGTGCGGTGCGGTGCGTGGCCGCGCTGAGCCGCTTCTGAACATCATACATCCGCTCTAATGTATCGATGGTGATGCCGAGCTCATCGGAAATTTTAATGATGTCCGCCATGCGTTCTTTGACAAAGCTTAAGTTCTGCATGAACGTCTGACTTTGCATACTCTGTTGGAAGGGGATCGAACTATGTTCGATAGGGACCCCTAAGGGTCGGGTGATTCCTTGGACCATCGCGATGCCGTCGACGCGGATGATGTTTTTTGCGACTCGGTCTAGAACCAGCATATCGGCGGGGTTGCGCATGTCATGACTGGCCTCGACCATCAGTATGTCGGGATCCATCCGGCCCGGACTAAAGTGCCGTTCGGCGGCCGCATACCCGACATTGCCAGGGGCGTTGTCCGGCAAGTAATGGCGCTCGCTGTATAGGGTCTTATAGCCGGGTAATGCCACCATGCCGATCATTACGGCAACCGTACTAGCGGCCAGGATCGGGGCGGGCCAGCGAACGATGGCGGTGCCGATTCGTCGCCACAAGCGACCCCGATGCGTTCGCTTGGCCTCCAACAGGCCGAATCGGCTGCTCACAACGAGAACGGCCGGGCCCAGCGTGAGCGCGGCGGCTACCACAACGAGCGTGCCGATTGCGACCGGAACCCCCATCGTGGTGAACCACGGCAGTCGGGTAAAGCTCAGGCAAAACGTCGCTCCGGCGATCGTTAGACCTGACCCCAAGACGACAGGCGTGACACCGTGAAAGGTGGTGTAATAGGCGGTCTCGCGGCCCTCACCGGCTGCGCGCGCCTCTTGATAGCGTCCTACCAGAAATATTCCGTAATCGGTTCCGGCCGCGATGGCCAACATCGTCAAGATACTTACGGCGAATACTGCGAGCTCCATAAACCCGTAGTTGCCGAGCACCGCGACGACACCCCGGGACACCGCTAATTCGATCCCGGTCATGAAAAGCTGGATTAGTGTAGTCGCGATGGAGCGGTAGACGAGAAACAACATGATCGCGATCGCGGCGAGCGAGAACAGCGTGATTCTGTCCATGCTGGCGTTGCCGATCGTGTACTCGTCGTGACTGTGTGCCGCTGAACCGGTGACGTAGGCTTTTACTCCCGGCGGCGACGGCGTCTCATCGACGACTTTGCGGACGGCTTCGACGGATTCCATCGCTAACGTCGTGCCCTGCTGACCGGCGATGTTCAACATTGCATAGGCGGCCTTGCTGTCGGCGCTTTGGACTCCTGCTGCCGTTAACCGGTTGCTCCAGAAGTCCTGAATATGCTGCACGTGATCGGGGTCTTGCTTCAGCTGATGGATGATGCTGTCGTAGTAGCGATGCGCAGCCTCGCCCAGCTCCTGCTGGCCTTCTATGACGATCGTGACCGTACTGTTGGAGTCGAATTCGTTGAAGTTGTGACCCAGGCGCATCATGGCTTGCATCGACGGCGCGTCCATAGGGGCCATCGGTGCAGCATTTTGCTCGGCAACCACTTCTAGCTGGGGGACGGCGACGTTGACAATGACCGTCAGCGTGACCCAGAACAAAATGATGGGCACCGCCAACCAGCGGATCAGGTGCGGGATGATGGGACGCTTGGCGTCCCTGGTGTCCATGTCGTTCGCGGTTCTCACGTTGGTCATGCCGCCTTCACTAGACAAAAGGTCTGGGCCTTAACGCCATTGGCTTTTCTCTCGTCGCGAATTACGCCGTTCACGCTGATGCGACAACCGATATAATCGCCGTTAATCTGTACCATGACGTTGGCGCTGACCGCGGGCAGCGTTGTTGATATCGTGTAGGACCACGGCAAGGCGGCTGCGTCAATTTGATGCGTGTTCGCGTCGGCATCCCAATAATTGATGCTTGCGGTGGTCTCAGGCGGCCCCACGACTTCATAGGTCACAATCTTGGGGTTGAACTGCACGATCTCGATTCCGGCGCCGGCATGCGCGTTCAGATTTTCGGCGCCGAAGACCTTGTGCAACCGGCCGACGACCAACGTCGCGATAGCAGATACAACCACGATGACAAACGGTATCCACGTCCGTTTCACCGTTTTGGTAACCGCCGTCTTCCTCATCCGTTGGCTCTTTCTGCTATTCGGGGTCTGTCGTGTCAGTCCGTATGTACATTCGAATGTCATGCCACCGCAGTGGACGTTTGCCGGGGTCGATTCGGCGGTGGCAAACAATGACCGATGCCGGGGGCGTAGAGCTTTCGGGATACAGGCCCCACATGCTCGGTGTCACGGCGGGGTCCATCGCGTCCTATACGCCTTTCTGGCCAGCCATAACAGGGCTTTGGTTGTTGCGTCGGTCCGTCACGGCTGCTGCCGGGGACCGTCGGGGGTTCAGTTAGTAACGAGTTACTAACAACAACACGTGTCAGATTACTACCGGCGTCAAGCTCCGGTGCACAGGTGTCCATGAAAGTGGACTACTGTCCAGCAGGAGATCCAGATTTTTGGCCGTGGCGTGCGAAGCGTTCCTTGCCCGGCCACGGCCCCTCGCGGCCGGTAACTACCTGGGATCGAGCCCGTTGAGGAGTTGGTGGAGGCCTTCGCGGAATTGTTCGCGGCGGGCGCCTTCAGGAAACTCTTGGCTTGCCCGGGTGATGGCCGGGTAGGACTCGGCCCCGGCCGCCGCGATTGCGGGGGGCAGTTCGTCTTCGGTTCGGGCCCGGCGTGCGGCGCCGTGCAGTGCGGCACCCAGCGTCGACCACTGCAGCATCGCCAAGGTTGTGACCGCCTGGTGGTCGCTGAAGCCGCCGGCTTCCATGGCTTTCAGCACGCTCTCGGCGGCGCTCAACATGGCCGGCGTGCCGGTGGTTCGCAACAGCATGAGTTCTGCGAGGCCGTGGTGTTCGATCATGAGGTCGCGCAGGGCGACAAATAGATCGACAACCGCGGTCTGCAGGTCGACGTCGTCGCGCATCGGCGGCAGCGTCGCGAGCACGGAGTCAGCCATCCGGGCAAGCAATTCGTCCTTATTCGCGACGTGACGATAGAGCGCGGTTGGGACGACGCCAAGACGGTCACTGACGCTGCGCATGCTCACGGCCGCCAGGCCGCGCTCGTCGGCGATCGCGAGCGCGGCGGCCACGATTTTGTCTGCATCCACGATCCGGGCGCGCGCCATGTCAGGTCACGTTACGGGAGCGGAGGGACGCCCTTCTTGCCATCGACACAACTCAAAGTGTACGGTGTTCACAATGAAATGGCTTGGAGCTAAGGGCGGTTTGCCACTTACCGGAGCCCATGTGCTGGTCACCGGTGCAAGTCGTGGCATCGGCGAGGCGGTCGCGCGCGAGGCCATGCGCCGGGGTGCGCGGCTGAGTTTGCTGGCGCGGGCGTCGGAGCGGTTGACGGCTATCGCCGAGCAGCTCGACGCGCACCAGATTCCGACCGACCTACGTGACCTCGATGCGGTCGCACGGGTCATCCGGGAGGCCGAGACCGGGCACGGACCTCTTGATGTCCTCGTCAACAATGCGGCGATGATGGGGACCGGTCCGCTGGCGCATCTTTCTGCGCGGACCCTTCGCGAAACCCTCACGGCGAACCTTCTCGCGCCGGCTGAGCTGGCCCGCGCGGCGGCCGGGTCGATGATCGCGCGCCGACGGGGGGTCATCGTGACCGTGTCGTCATTCGCCGGCGAGATGGCGCTCAGGAACATCGGCGCCTACTCGACGAGCAAGGGTGCGATCACCCATTTGACCCGGATTCTGCAGCGCGAGCTGCGGGGAACGGGCGTGCGTGCCCTTCCCGTGCTACTTGGTGGCGTCGACACCGAGCTCATTCACGAGAACGATGTCGACCCGGTGGCCGGTCCCGCGGCCAAACGATTGTCGGCGATCCCCGCCGACGATCCAATCGTCGTCGCACGCAAGATCCTCGACGCCGTGGAGGCGGGGCAGCGCACGCTGGCGATCCCGGCCGCTGGCGCGCCGCTCCTGCTGCTGCGAAACCTACCGTCCACCCTGGCGGACCTCGTGCTCGCCGGTCTTCCAAGGAGCTACTCATGACCCGATCCGCTATCCCGAGGCTGCAGCACCCGATCCACCGAGTGTCCGCTGACGAGGGTTTGCACGCACCCCCAGCCGAGGCCGCCGGCCGGCTGTTCGGTGACACCGTTTGGTTGAGTCTGATCGACCCCGACGCAGGGGTGTGGGGCATGATCCATAACCACATCTGCCCCAACCGCGGGTACGGGCGGTTCGCTGCGTATGTCGTGATCGATGGCACCGAACATGTCTACGCCGGCAAGACCACCGGCGGACTGTCCGTAGGGGACATGCGCTGGTCGGACGGACAAATGACCTACCAGGTGCTTGAGCCCTACCAGCGCATCGCCGTCCAGCTGGACTGCGCGCGCTTCGGTTTTGACCTGACGTACACCGCCCGCCACGTCGTCTTCGACTACGACGACTGTGTGGGCGGCAGCCCGCTAGAGGGGCTGAAGCCGGCAGCCGGCGTCCACGGCGGCCACTACGAGCAGGCAATGGATGTCAGTGGGACGTTCGAAATCCGCGGCGGCCCCACCGCGGGCCAGATCCGGGTGATCGATGCGATCGCCCATCGCGACCACACCTGGTCGGACCGGTTTGCGGGATCCGCGCCCTGGGCCTATCCCGACGGCGTACAGGCCGCGCTGCACTTCTGGCACGTGCTGCAGTTCCCTGAGCGCAATATGAATGTCACGGGGTTCTTCGACCTGTCCCCGCTGGGCATTGAGCGGCCGATCGACAGGGTCGGCGGGTTCGAGTCGACAACCGATGGTGCGCGGCGGATCGTCGCCTGCTCGCCAGCGCCCGAAGCGGGTGGCCTCGTCGAGCCGCGGGGGCGGGAGGTCCCGCTGCGGTGGCGCATCGAGTTCGAGGACGGCGAGGCGATCCACGTCGTCATGTGTGAACCCAAGTGGGTCGCGAAGCTGCGGATGCTCGGCGAGGATGATGCCGAGAGCCGGCTCAACGACTACGAGACGTTCGGGGAGCTTCTCATCGAGGAGACCGGTGAACGCGGCGTCGGACAGTTCGAGCACAGCACTCTTCCGCCGAATCCGAGGTGGCTGACATGAAGCACTACAAAGGTGTGTGGGGCTGGATCACTGCGACCTTCCCGCCGGCAAAGCCCGGCGGGCGGGGCTGGCGGCTTGAGCAGGCCGTGACCCGCACTCACGTGCGCGTCTTCCAGCGCACACGCGGGCGGCTGCTCGGATCCTTCGATGGCGCACCACTTTTGATCCTCAATCACACCGGAGCAAAGACCGGCCAGCGGCGCAAATCGCCGATGATCTATCTGCCCAACGGCGAGGATCTCGTCGTCGTCGCATCGATCGGCGGCAACCCCAAGAACCCCGCCTGGTATCACAACCTCCTCGCCCACCCCAACGACGTCGAGGTCGACGTGCGCGGAGGCCGCCGTCGCGTCCACGCGCGGCAGGCTACCGACCAGGAGGCCGAGCAACTCTGGCCTCGGCTGATCGAGATGTGGCCCGCCTGGCAGACCTACATGACCCGCACCGACCGGAGGTTCCCGGTCATGATCCTGGAGCCCCGGTGAGCCGATGACCACTGCTGCACCCCCCGTCGCCCGCACGGTCAACGACTTCGCGCCGGATTGGTTGACCGCGGCGCTACGTGACGCCGGTCGGCTCGGCCGGGCGCGCGTCGTGAGCGTCGATGCGCAGCCCATCGGCACCGGCCAAATGAGCCGTGTCCTGCGGCTCACGCCGACGTACGATACTCCGGAGCCCAATGCCCCTACCTCGCTCATCGCAAAGCTCGCGTCCGACGATGCGGGCGCACGCGCAGCCGGAAACGCAATGGGCTTTTATGAAGCCGAGGTTCGCTTTTACCGCGAAATTGCCCCCCGCGTCGACGCTGCGACCCCAGCCTGCATCGCCGCGTCGATCGACCTGGACGACGGGGCCTTCACCCTGCTCCTCGAGGATCGCCCGCATCTTCGCGTGGGGGACATGATTGCCGGCGGTACCGTGAACGAAGCCACCGCCGCGCTTGCGGAACTCGCCAAACTCCAGGCGCCGATCTGGAACGACCCCCAGCTCGCCACGGCGGACTGGCTCTCGCCGGCGCGGTGGCGTGCGTTCTCCGCGACGTTCCCCACCGCGCTGGAGCCCTTCTTGACGCGTTTCGGGGATGCGTTGACCGCCGAGGAGGTCGCCGCCTGCGAGCGCATCCTGCCGCGCGCCGTGACGTGGCTCGACGAGTGGTCGGGCCCCGTTGTTGTCCAACACGGCGACTACCGCCTCGACAACATGCTCTTCGACGAAGGTCCCCCGACGAAGGTCGTCGTGTTCGACTGGCAGACCGCCCGTGTCGGACCTCCGCTCGTCGACGCGGGTTTCTACCTCGGTGGCTGCCTGTCGACCGACGACCGCCGTGAACACGAAATGGCGCTGCTGCGCGACTACCATGACCGGCTAGTCGCCGCGGGCGTATCCAGGTACTCGTGGGACGACTGCCGCCGCGACTACGCCCGTTACGCGGCGTACGGGATGCTTGGATTCGTCGGATCTTTCATCCACGTCGAGGTCACCCCTCGTGGGGAGGACCTGTACCTAGGTGCCTTCCGGCGGTACGCCCGGCAAGTTATCGATCTTGAAGGCACAGCCTGAAAACGATGCGGAGATCGGGGCGACGCACGACCCAACTTGCCGAAGCACGAGTTCGGCACAGTACGAGTTCGGTACCGATCATGCCTAAGACGTACTTCCGTAGCCAGTTGGTTCGCGCTCTGCAGCGCAGTATTACCATTGCTTGCCTTACCAAATAGCGTTAGGTACGGTTGCGAGGCGCTGTCACCGCAGCGTCCCCGCCCAGCCGCTCGAACGCAGGATTTGCACGTGGAACAGTTCGATCACCGCTCTGAGCACTTCGCCCAGCATTTGGCGCAGACCCGTCGCGAGCTGCGCGGAAGCATGTTCGGCTATCCAGGGCGCAACCCCGCCGACCGCACGGAGCCGGCCGCCGCACTCAGTGGTAGGGAACGCTGAGGGTGCCGGGAGCACTGCACGGACTCAGGGTGCTGGAGGTCGGTCATATCATCGGCGGCCCCTTCTGCGGTCACCTGTTCGCTGACCACGGAGCGGAAGTGATCAAGGTCGAGCCGCCGGGTTGCGGAGACCCGATGCGCACCTGGGGCGGCCTGTACAAGGGTGTCGGGCTTTACTGGTCGATCATCGGCCGCGGCAAGAAGTCGGTCACCGTCGACTTGCGTCAGCGACGCGGCCAGCATGCGTTCCGCGAACTCGCGGCCACCGCGGACGTGGTGGTCGAAAACTTCCGGCCTGACACGATGGAGCGCTGGAGCCTCGGCCCCGACGACCTGTCCGACGTCAATTCGCGTCTGATCATGGTGCGTATCACCGGGTTCGGGCAGACCGGGCCATACCGTGACCGGGCGGGTTTCGGCTCGGTCGCGGAAGCCATGAGCGGCTTCCGATACCTCTCGGGCGAGCCCGGCCGGCCCCCGGTGCGGGTAGGGATCTCGATCGGCGATGCTCTGGCCGGCACCCAGGGCTTGGTCGGCGCGCTGATGGCACTCTGGTCGCGTGACCGCATGGGGGGCACCGGGCGCGGCCAGGTCGTCGATGTCGCACTGTACGAGGCCATGTGGATGTACATGGAGTCCCTGGCGGCAGAGTTCACCAAGCTGGAACGTAGCCGCGAGCCGACCGGTGCACTTCTACCTGGCGTAGCACCGTCGAGCGTCTACCCGACCCGCGACGGCGAGTGGCTGATCATCGGAGCCAACCAGGATTCCGTGTTCCGCAGGCTGGCTACCGTGATGGGGCGTGACTCCTGGCTGGCCGCTGACTCGCCCTACCGTAACCACGAGCTGCGGGGGGCGGCGCAGATGGAGCTGGACGAGGCGGTCGGCGCCTGGACAATCGGCTTCGGGGCCGACGAGCTGCTGGCGATGCTCGCGGAGGCGGGGGTGCCCTCGGGCCGGATCTACACCGCCCGCGACATTGTGGGCGACCCCCACTACGCCGCCCGCGAGATGATCGTCGACGTCCCCGAGCCCGGACTCGGGGACGAGACCGTGCCGATGCCCGGCGTCGTGCCGAAGCTGTCCGCCACACCGGGTGCGCTCACCCGCGGTGCCCCCTTGCTCGGCGAGCACAACCTTGAAGTGCTTGGTGCGCTGCTTGGAGCATCCGAGATCGAGGAGCTGCAACTCGCCGGGATCGTCTAACGCTTCCAGCTGGCGAGCGGACGCATTCATTGACCAGCAATTCGAACATCGTTAGATTATGGACGGCGGATAGCTCGGGAGGTCGGCATGGCCGAACGGTTGGACGGACGGGTGGCTGTCGTGACAGGTGCGGGGTCAGGAATCGGTGCCGCGAGCGCCGCCAAGCTGGCCGAGGCCGGCGCGGCCGTCGCCGTCACCGATATCGACCTGGCGTCCGCGCAGACCGTCGCGGCCGGCATCGCGGACAACGGGTATCGGGCCATCGCCGTTCGCCTCGACGTCGCAGACGAAGCGGCCTGGCTTACAGCGCTCGATCACATCCGTCGCGACCTCGGCCGGATCACCGTCCTGCACAGCAACGCGGCGCTGACCTCACCCGAGGCGTACGCCGCCGATCTCGGCGTCGTGGATCTCGACATCGGGGTGTTTGACCGCGTTCTCGCGGTCAACCTGCGGGGTGGGGTCCTGGGCTGCAAGCACGTCATACCGGACATGCTCGCCGCGGGCGGCGGGTCGATCGTGCTGACGTCCTCGGTCAAGGGGTTGACCGGCAGCGCTCATCGCACCGCTTACTCGGTCTCCAAAGGCGGTCTCGACGCGCTGACGCGCATGGTCGCCGCCGGCTACGGCAAGGCCGGTGTCCGCTGCAACGCCGTTGCGCCCGGCATCGTGATGACCGAGGCTGCCGCGAGCATTCCGGCCGCCCAGCGCGCCGCACTCGAGGACGCCCACCTCACTCCATCGCTGGGCCGGCCGGTCGACATCGCGCGGGCCGTCGTATTCCTCGCCTCCGACGCCGCCGCGTTCATCACAGGACAGGTGATCTGCGTAGACGGCGGCCTTGTCGCTCATACTGCTGCCCTGTCCCCGGCAGGTAGCCGGGGAAAATTCTGAGTAGAAAGAGGATCTATGCGTGTACTGATGTTGGGCGCGACTGGGAAGGTGGGCGCCCCCATCCTTCAGGAGTTGCTCGACCGGGGGCACCAGGTGACGGCCGTCGTCCGGGACCCGACCCGCCTCCCCGCGCAGGGACCGTCGCTGCAGCATCGCATCGGCGACGTCTTCGACGCCGCTTTCCTCGCTGACGCGGCGCGCGGTGCCGACGTCGTCGTGTGCTCAGTGGCGTTGCGCGACGCCGCCCAACGGGACCGGACACCTGTCGCCCTGATGCGGGGAGTCGGACGGGCCGCCGCGGGCGCTGACGCCCGCCTGGTGGCGATGGGTGGGGCAGGAAGCCTCCGGACGGCCGCCGGGGTGGACCTCGTCGACACTCCGGGATTCCCGGAGGTTGCCAAGCCCGAGTCGCTCGGCTTCCGTGCGGCGCTGCACGACCTGGTGGACTCCGCGCCGGCCGACCTGGTGTGGACGGTGGTCTCGCCGCCCCCGGCGATCGAGATCGACAGCCCCCGCACGGGTGCCTACCGCACCGCCGATGACGACCTGCTCATCGACGCTGAGGGTGCCTCACGGATCTCGGTGGCCGACCTCGCAGTGGCTGTTGTCGACGAGGTCGAGAACCCAAAGCACCCGCGACGCCGGTTCGCCGTCGGTTACTGACCGGTGACCGGGGTGCCGCGGGTGCGGGCCAGGATCGTCGTCGTCGGTGATGAGGTGCTCGATGGCTTCGTCGCCGACGAAAATGCCCGCTGGCTGACCTGGCGGCTGCGGTCGGCAGGCATCGCACTGGATCGGATCGCGATCGTCCCCGACGACATCGAGGCGATCGCCGCCGAGGTCCGCGCCGGGCTCGTCGCTCCGCGTCCCTCAATCGTGCTCACCGCCGGCGGCGTCGGCGGCACCCATGACGATGTCACCTACGAGGCTGTCGCGCTCGCAGTTGGGGTTCCGTTGGCCATCGCACCCGAGCTCGCAACGCCGTTGCGCGAACCCATCAAGTGGACGGCCTCCACCGGGTACCGGCTCGATGCGCAGGCAGTGGCGGGCATGATGCGGATCGCAACCGTGCCGGAGGGCTCCGCGGTCCGGTTATTACATCGCTGGCTTACCGGTGTGCACTTTGAGATCGACGGCGGACCGACGGCGAAATCCGGTACCGCGGTGATCATGCTGCCGGGTCCGCCCGGCCACCTGCGGACGGTTGTCAACGAGCTGGTCATCCCGGAAGTACTCGGTGGCGAGCGCAGCCCGCTTGCCGTTGCCGAGGTGCCGCACGAGTATCCCGAGACAGTGCTGATTGGCCATCTGGGACGGATCCGATCTCGGCACTCTGAGGTGAAGGTGGGCTCCTACCCCGGCAAACCGATGCTTGTGCGGTTCGTGGGCGAGCCCGAGGATGTCGCCAGAGCGGCAGCGGAGCTGCGCTCGGTCCTGGCCGACATCGCCACGGACCCGGCCACCGCGATAGTGCGGGACGCCTGGCAACGCTCGCCGGCCTGGACCGCCGCACAAGGACGCTGATGCCGGTGGGGGAACTGGACACGTTCATCGCCGGTCTGCCCGATCGGCCGGCGCACCGGCCCGTGGTCGCGCGCGACGCGGTGAGCGTCTCCGCCATCCACACCTGGTGTGGCGTGATGGGGGAGCGGGGCCCGGCCTTCACCGGCGCCGATCCGCTCGCCCCGCCGGCCACGCTGCAGATGTGGACGTTCCCCGGCCTGGCTCCGGGCCGACCTGTCGACGCGGGTCCCGCGACTCCCGGCGACCTGGACTTCGAGGTCCGCACCAGGCTCGCCGAGACGGGTCTGACCGCGACCCTGGCGACTGCCACCGACCAGGAGTTCTTCGTCGACCTGCGGCCGGGGGATCTGGTCACCGCGCGGGACCGCTACACATCGGTGAGCGGGCTCAAGGACACCGCGTTGGGGCGTGGGTACTTCCTGTCCAGCCGGACCTCGTATGCAAGGCAGGACAGCGTCGAGGTGGGGTGGCTGACCCTGACGGTCTTCGTCTTTCGGCCCCGCCCCGCGTTGGTTCTGCCGGCCCCGGCTCCGGCTCCCGCCATCCAGCCCGACTTCCCTGACGCCGCGCCGGCGGTATCGCTGACCACCGGGGCGGTGCTACCGCAGAGTCGCATCCCGGTGACGCCGACGTTGATCATCACCGGGGCCCTGGCTACCCGCGACGTGTATCCGATGCACCACGACCGCGACTTCGCGCGCTGTCACGGCAACCCGGACATACTGATGAACATCCTCACGACCAACGGACTGCTGTCCCGGATTGTGGGGGAGTGGAGCGGCGGTGCGCGGCTGACCCGGCTGGTCACTCGTCTACGGGCGCCGGCGTATCCGCACCACACCTTGACGGTGGGTGGAACGGTGGCCGATGCAGCCGGCGGTCGTGCCGTGATGAAGCTTCGTGCTGTGACGGAGGCGGGCGTGCACGCCGAAGCAACCGCGTCCGTCAGCTGCCGGGCGGGCGTTGATCGGTGATGAGACCCCTGATGACGGCCCCGGCGATCTCCTTTGCTAAGTCGTTCTCGGTGAGCGGCTCGGCGCCGTCGGGCCGTGCTGCCAGGAACCAGTCCTCGAACAGCACCATGGCGGTGACCATCGCAATCGCCAGCCGGATGCGCAGCCAGAGCCGGGGAACCTGCCGGCCTCGGTCGGTTTCCCAAGCAGCACCGACCGGCAGTGCCTCGTTCATGGATTGGCCGAATGCCTGCTGGGCCTGGGAGATCTCGGTTGGCTGACCATTCCCGTTCCCGGTGAGCAGC
Source organism: Mycobacterium talmoniae (assembly GCF_001854525.1). Classification (NCBI taxonomy): domain Bacteria; kingdom Bacillati; phylum Actinomycetota; class Actinomycetes; order Mycobacteriales; family Mycobacteriaceae; genus Mycobacterium; species Mycobacterium talmoniae. The sequence goes on along the minus strand of NZ_MLQM01000001.1, from coordinate 105,337 downwards.
AGCGACCGGAGCTCGTCCTTATGGGCTCTCACGTGTCGGTGCAGCTCGGTGATCAGCTGCAGCATGAAGGCTTCATCGCCCGAACCGGCGTCGTCGACTTCGCCCCAGACGCTTTCCAGCTTCTGGACGAACTGACCGAACGGCTCCAACGCAGCCTGGGAGAACAGAGCCGCCTTATCGCCGAACTGGCGAAATATGACGGACTCGGCCACACCGGCTCGCGTAGCGATCTCCAGCGTGCTGGTTGCGGCGTAACCCTTTTCGGCGAAGAGGCGGAGCGCGGCCTGCAAGATGAGCCGCCGCACCTCGGTCGAGCTACGTCGCTTTGCCGGCTTGTCCGCCGCGGGCGTCCCGCTGCTCATCGCGGGGTCGGACGCACGGGCCATTGGCACAGCCTAGTGGCCGAAGACATCAAGCGAGTGAACACCCGCTTGACGGGCCGGAGTGATCTGCAGTACAAAGTACCCAACGTCGATAGGTTATGGAATCGGCAAGCCGAATCGCTTAGCCCAACGTTCCTGCCCGCGAACCCGGCAAAACATGGACTCACCACGGATGGAGTCGGAGAACATGGAACACTTCTCGCACCTGTTGTCCCCGATCCAACTCGGTCGGGTCGAGATCCGTAACCGGGTGGTTCTCACGTCGCACGGGGCCAGTGAGACCTTCCGGAACCCGCTCGCGTCGCCCGACGCCTACATCGAATACTTACGGCGGCGGGCCGGCGCCGGCGTCGGTCTGATCATCACCCAGCCCGTGCTTTCGGATCCGGCCGTGGGCATCCCAGAGGCGACCCTGCAGCGGCATGCGGCGCTCGCCGACGCCGTGAGAGCGGAGGGTGCGGTGCTGTTGTTGCAGGTCACGCATCTTGGCGTGTATGCGCGCACGGACGCGGACTTGCGTCGCGGGCCGTTGCCGGGCTTCCAGAACTCGCAGTCGGCGATGGGCGAGACGGCACACGCCATGACCGACGACGAGATCGAGGCGATGATCGAAGGATATCGTCGCACCGCCGAGATGGCCGTTGCAGCGGGATTCGACGGTGTTGAGGTGCACGGCGCACACGGCTATTTGGTGCAGCAGTCGCTGACGCCGTCGTTCAACTCGCGCGAGGACAGGTGGGGCGCCGACCGCACGCTGTTCGTACGCAGCGTGCTGGAGGTGGTGCGCGAGACCATCGGGCCCGACAGGATCCTGGGCTACCGCACCCCAACCGACGATCTCCGCTCCGCCGAGGACGGCGGACTGGGCGCGGCCGGAATCGTCGAAGTTGTGCAGGCACTGCTCAAGACGGACCAGATCGACGTACTGAACACCACCATCGGCGATGGCGGTCCCAGCTACGCGCGGGCGATCCCGAGCTACCGCTATGACGAGGCACCCAACATCCCACCGCTGGTCAAAATGCGTGAGGCACTGGGGGTGACACCTCCGGTGATCGGCGTGGGTCGCATCCTCTCGGTTGGTTTCGCGGAGTCCCTGCTGGCCGCCGGCCGCTGCGACCTCGTCGCCATGACCCGCGCACACATCGCCGACCCTGACCTCCTCGTCAAAGCCAGAGCGGGTCAGACCCATCGAATCCGGCCCTGTGTCGGTGCCAACGTGTGTGTCAACCGCAAGCTGCAGGGCTTTTCCGAGATCAGCTGTTTCCACAACCCCCAGGTCCTCCGCGAGCGTGCGCTAGAACCACACCGAACCGACGTGCCGCGACGCGTGCTCGTCGTCGGAGCCGGTCCCGCGGGCCTCAAGGCGGCGGCGACAGCGGCCGTGCGCGGCCATGATGTGACGATCATCGAGGCAGCGGCCCGGCCCGGCGGCCTGCTGCGGTCCGCGGAGCGAACCGAGGCGCGCGGGCTCGTCGGCTCCGTTGACCACCTGGTCAGCGAACTCGGTGAACTCAGGGTCACGGTGCAGGTGGCGACGGCCGTGGACGCGGCGTTGCTGCGAGCCGCGGCCCCTGACCACGTCGTGCTCGCCACGGGTGGCCGGTTCGTCGGCGCTTCGCTGTTCCCGGATGCCGCGCCCGGGCTGGTGCTGTCCAGTCAGCAGGCGCTGGCCGGGGAGGTCGGGACCCGGGTGCTGATATACGACACCGTCGGCGCCAACGAGGGGGCCCTCGTCGCCGAAGCACTCGCGAAGCGGGGCAAGCGGGTGACTTTCGTGACGAGCTGCGAGACGGTCATGCCCTGGGGCGGTGCGTTGCATCGGGCAGAGGTGCTCCCGATCCTGCACAAGCGAACCGAGCAGATAGTCACCAGCGCGACGGTGGGCGATATCGACGGCACTCACGTCATCGTCGTGCGTTCCGATGGTGACACTCTGGCCGAGGTGGACGTCGACACGGTTGTGGCCGTCTGTCCCCCCAGTCCGGTCACGGATTTGGCCCCCGCGCTGGAGGATCTCGGCATTGTTTACCGGGTCGTCGGGGACGCCCTAGCGCCGCGGGGAGCCACGCACGCGTTCAAGGAAGGCCACGAGGCCGCCCTCGCCATCTGACATGACTCCGACTCAAAGGACTCCCACCACCAATTCAGCGCGAGCAAGGAGACGGCGATGAGCAGCGACCTGCAGCACAGCACCACCAGAACGCCCGTGTCGGGCTTCGACCCGCACGACCCGTCGCTGGCGAATCGTCAGCACGAGATCCTCACCGACCTGTTGGAGCGGTGCCCAGTCTCCTGGAGTGAGCAACACGGCGGCTTCTGGTCGTTAACCAAGTTCGACGACATCGTCGCCGCGGCCCGTGACTATGAGACGTACACGGTCGAGCAGGGGGTGATCGTCCCGTCGCTGGGTGCCTCGACGCCGATTCCGCCCGCCAGGGTGGATCCGCCGGCCCACTCGAAGTACCGCAAAATCCTGTTGCCCTTCTTCACCCCCAAAACCGTGCTCACCTATGAGGACACCGTCCGGTCGATTGTGCGGGAGGCCATCGCCGACTTCGCCGACCGTGATGTTCATGGCTCGTGTCGTCACCAAAGACACCGTCCTCGGTGATGTGGCGTTGGCGGCGGGCGACAGGGTGTTGGTTCACCTCGCCTCGGCCAATCGTGATTCAGCGAAGTTCGAGGACCCCAATCATCTGCGTTTCGACCTGCATCGCGGTGGGCACGCCGGCTTTGGTCTCGGGATTCATCGTTGTGTCGGGTCGAACTTGGCCCCCGTTCAGATCGAGCTCGCCTGGGACGAGCTGCTGCAGCGTATGACGGCCTTCCGGCTGGTGCCCGGCGCCGAGATCGAGTACGCCACGGGTCAGGTCCACGGACCCGAGCGGATGCCGATCACGTTCGAACGGCTGACATGAGACAGGTGCCGGCGCTGGGTGCGCAATGGGCGCTCCATCACCCTCTCATCGAGCGCGGTGTTATGTGCCCGTACCCGCCCCGGAAGAACACCAGCGGTAACCCGTCGGACGCACCGTCGAACTCTCTGACCTGGCCAATCACGAAGTAGTGGTCGCCGGCATCGGTGATGCTTTCGAAATCGCAGTCGATCCAGGCCGTCGTTCCGTGCAATCTCGGAGCGCCAGACGGCGCATGGCTCCACGCCACGCCGGCGAACTTGTCACCGCCGCGGGTTGCGAACGCGCGACAGACGTCATCCTGGTCGGCGGCGAGGACGTTAACGCAGAACGAGGTGGCCGTGCGAATACGCGGGAAGCTGCTCGAACTGCGATCGGGCAGGAAGGCGATCAGCGGCGGGTCCAGGGAGACCGAAGTGAAGGTGCCAACGGCCATCCCGGCCGGTGCGCCGTCGGCATCGATTGCGGTGATGACCGAGACGCCCGTGGGGTAGTTGCCGAGAATCCGCCGGAACCGTTTTGGGTCGACGTGCGGTAGCGGACCCTGCGTCATCGGGCTCAACTTCATGGTGTTTCTCCAGTCGTCGCTGCTCCTTGCATCAACAATATCAAACATCGTTAGATTCAACGAAGGCTGCTTGGCCGGGGGTTGCCCAGGCTTCAGTACCCGCGGAGGGTAATCTGTCACCGTTGGGTTATGCTGACCGCAGAGGGAGTCGAATTTTGATCGACGTGGTCGAGGTCAGTCCGCGCGACGGGCTGCAGAACGAGTCCGTGCTCCTGCCTACGGCGGCGAAGGTCGAGCTGATTCGACGCGCGGTGGCGGCGGGGGCACGCCGAATCGAGGCGGTGTCGTTCGTTCGACCCGACGCCGTGCCCGCCATGGCCGACGCTGAGGCGGTATTGGACGGGATTCCGCGATCCGACGGAGTCTCCTACATCGGCTTGGTGCTCAATCAACGAGGTTATGCGCGTGCGCAAGCTGCCTCGGTCGACGAGATCAATGTCGTCGTTCCGGTAACGGAGACCTTCTCTCGGCGAAACCAGAATGCGGGCGCTGAGGATCTGATGGCGATGGCCGAGGAAGTGGCCGCGAACGCGGCGCGCATTGGTCTGCCCTGCTCGGTGACCCTCGCCGTCGCATTCGGCTGCCCGTTCGAGGGTGAGGTCGACCCTGAGCGGGTCGTCGCGTTCGGGGTGCGGGCGGCGCGGGCCGGAGCGGTGGAGGTCGCGATCGCCGACACTGTTGGCGTCGGCGTGCCCATGCAGGTTCGGCGGCTCGTGGGTGACCTGCGCGCGGAACTGCCGGCGACCCCGCTACGAGTCCACTTCCACAACACACGCAACACCGGTTACGCGAACGCGACGACCGCGGTGGACCTGGGTGTGACGCGGATCGACGCCAGCATTGGTGGCATCGGCGGCTGTCCCTTCGCGCCGAAGGCCACCGGCAATATCGCGACGGAGGACCTCGTGTACCTGCTGCACCGTAGCGGCCTGGAAACCGGACTCGATCTGCAGACCCTTATCGATGCGGCGGGCTTCCTCAGCGATGCGCTCGGAAAGCAGGTGCCGGCGCTCTTGCCCCGCGCCGGTAGCTTCCCAGGGTCGCTCGCGTTGTCCCACCACGGGTGACATCTTCACTGCGCCTCGTGTGCACGGTCCGGGGCGGGCGGCAGCAGGCTCTGCAGCACCCGGCGGTCGAGCACGAGCCGCGCCGGCACGGTGCGCGCAGTCGAGTCGACGAGCAGGGCCTTCGTCGCGCGCAGGGCCGCCCGAGGCTTAGCGACTAGGGCCGCCGTGCGCTCGGCGAGCAGCTGATCCAAGGCGGTTCCGTCCGCCACTACCGCGGTGACGATCCCCACGTTCGCGGCGGTGGCGGCGTCGAAGCGCTCACCGAACAGCATCAGCTCGGCCGCGCGCTGGTGCCCGACGAGCCGGGGCAGCAGGAGGGTGGACGCGGCCTCGGGCACCAATCCGAGGTCGACGAATGGGAGTCGGAAGGTGCTGCGGGCGGTGGCGTAGACGAAGTCGCAGTGCAGCAGGACCGTGGTGCCCACGCCGATGGCGGGTCCATCGACCGCGGCCACCAGCACGGCACGGAGCCCGGTGAGCGCGGCCAGAAACCGCACCGGCGGTGGGTTGTCACCCACAGGCGGGTTGTCCCGCATGTCTTGCAAGTCGTTGCCTGCGGTGAACGCACCGCCCGCACCGGTCAGGACGACGACGGCCGCAGCTGATGCCTCCGCGGCGATCAGCGCGTCGGCGAGTGCGGTGTACATCGCCGCGGTAATCGCGTTGCGCTTGTCCGGCCGGTTCAGCCGGATCGTGACGACATCGCTGGAGGTGCTCACCTCCACCTCGGCCACTAGCTCGCCGCCGTCATCGCTGCACGGTCCGGCCCGATCATCACGCTGCTGACCACTGTGCTGAGGCCGAGGACTCTCCTCACATCGACATCCCGCCGTCGACGCTGAGCACGGTGCCCGTGATGTACCCCGCTTCCTCGGAAGCAAGGAATGCGACTGCGGGCGCCATTTCCTCGGCTTCGGCGAAGCGCCCGAGCGGAATTGCCGCAGTTAGCTCGACGAGCTTGTCGGGGGGAACCTGGGCAACCATCGCCGTGGCGGCGTTGGGAGAGATCGCGTTGACCGTGATACCGAAACGCGCGACCTCCTTTGCGACGGTCTTGGTGAACCCGATGATCCCGGCCTTAGCTGCGGCGTAGTTGGCCTGTCCCACGTTGCCGTGCATACCGGTGTAGGAGGTGACGTTGATGATTCGGCCGAAGCCACCCCCGCGCATGTACGGAATCGCTGCCCGGGTGATGTGGAAAGTACCGCCCAGATGCACGTCGAGTACCCGCTGCCAATGCGTCTCGGACAGTTTCCAGACCACCGAATCGCGGGCGATACCGGCGTTGTTCACGGCGATGTCGACACCGCCGGCCCACGCCGCCACGTCGTCGACCGCATCCGTCACCGTGTCGGGATCGGCGACGTCCACCGCCAGCGGCGCGACGGTATCGCTGCGCTCGCCCCAAGCCGACCGCAGCGCGTTCGGGTCGAGGTCGAAGGCCGCGACCCGAGCCCCGGCTGCGGCGAACAGCCGGGCGATGCCGTGGCCGATGCCCTGCGCCGCGCCCGTCACAATCACGGTGCGGCCGGAGAAATCGAAGGAAATGCTCATGAGCGGCGGGTGTCCTTCCAGGCGATATCACGATCGGTTCGTGGTTCGCCGGGCAGGCCGAGGACGCGTTCGCCCAGTACGTTGCGCAGAATCTCGGAGGTACCGCCCTCGATGGAGTTGGCCAACGATCGCAGCCACGCCTTGCGGATGTCTGCGCCCCCGTGGACAGCCGTGAAATCCGGAGCGGTCACCGCATAGTCATCGATGAGCAGACCGTCGTCACCGGATAGGTCCACGCACAGCTCGTAGATCGCCTTGTTCAGCTCGGACATCTGCAACTTTGCGATCGAGCCCTCCGGCCCCGGCTGGCGCCCGAACTGGGCAGCGGCGCGGGCGTTGGTCAGCCGGGCCGCCTCGGCGCGGGTCCACAGCAACATCACCTGCTCGGTGGTGGCCGCGTCGATGAGTCCGGCGGCGTGCGCCGTGCGGTACATCTCGGCGAGCTGGCCGATCGGCCCGGATCCACGTTCGGCCGGCCGGCCGCCCAGCGACACTCGCTCATTGGCCAGGGTCGTCATCGCGACCTGCCAGCCCTGCCCGACGTCGCCGAGCACGTTCCTCGCCGGGATGCGAACCCCGGTGAGGTAAACCTCGTTGAATTCGGCCTCCCCGGTAAGTTGGCGTAGCGGCCGGACCTCGACGCCGGGGGTGTGCATGTCGAGCAGGAAGTACGTTAGGCCGCGGTGCTTGGGCACGTCGGGGTCGGTGCGGGCGAGGAGAATGCCCCAGTGCGCGACGTGGCCCAATGAGGTCCAGATCTTCTGCCCGTCAACGACATAGGCGTCACCGTCGCGTACGGCCCGCGTTGCGAGCGCGGCAAGGTCAGACCCCGCGCCGGGCTCGGAGAATAACTGGCACCAGATCTCCGCACCGGTGAAGCAGGGCCGCAGATAGCGAGTCTTCTGCTCATCGGTGCCGTGCGCGTGGATGGTGGGCAGCGCCATGCCGAGTCCGATCACGTTGCGTGCCGTGTGGTCGGCCGCACCCGCATGAGCCATCCGTTGCTCGACCAAGGGCTGCAGCGACGGGTCTAGTCCGCGTCCGCCGTGGCCGTGCGCGCAGCTCACCACCGCGAGGCCGGCGTCGAAGCGCGCCTCCCGGAACGCTCGGTCCGCTGCGGTGTCGGCGGGATCGGGCGGCGGATGGTTTATCAGGAACCGGGTGAGGTCTTCGTCGAGCGCTGCGGCGTCGGGTGTGCTGTCCACGGTGTCGTCTGAGACGGCGGCGTTTGGAGTGCCGCTGGCGAGGTCGAGCAGCTCGGCAAGCCGGGCGCGATACCGGGTCGGCGAGCCGAACAGCAGCTGGCTCGACTTGGCCCGCTTCACGTACAGATGGGCGGGGTGCTCCCAGGTGAACCCGATGCCACCGTGGATCTGGATAGTCTGGGCAGCGACGCGCTGGTATGCGTCGGCGGCGACCGCACGGGCCAGGCTCGCGGCCACGGCCAGGTTGGCCGGTTCGTGCATCGCTGTCCAGAGGCCGTGGTGGACGACCGATCTGGCCGACTCGACGTCGATGAGCATGTCCGCGCAGCGATGCTTGATCGCCTGGAAGGAGCCGATGGCGCGCCCGAACTGGACGCGCGTCTTTGCGTATTCCACCGCCATCGCCAACGTACGCTCGGCACCGCCGAGCTGCTCGGCGGCGAGGTAGAGCACCGCCAGATCCAGCGTTCGGGTAAGCGCGCCCGCGGCTGCGCCGTCAGTTCCGATCAGGCTGGCCGGTATGGCGTCGAACCCCAGCTCCGCGAGTTTGCGGGTGGAGTCCATGGTTGTGAGCGGGTTTCGGGCGAGGCCCGGGGCGGGTCCCGGTACGGCGAACAGGCTCGAACCGGCCGACGTGGTCGCGGCGACCAGGACGAGGTCCGCCGTTGATCCGTCGAGGACGAGCGGAGCCCGGCCATTCACCCGCCATGTGCCGGCGCAGTGCTCGGCTGTGAGGGTGGATTCCGCCGGCGTCGGACCGGCCCAGGCCAGTGTCGCGGTCGTGCTGCCCGCTGCGATGCCGGGCAGGTATGCGGCGGCCGCCTCGAGATCGCCTGTCTCTAGCAGCGCGGTGGCCGCGAGACCGACGGTCGATAGGAATGGACCACAGAACAGAGCGGCGCCCATCTCCTCGAACACCACACCCAGCTCGACCGGGCCCGCCCCGCTACCATCGAACTCTTCGGGGAGAGCGAGTCCGTGCAGACCGAGCTCCTGCGCGGCGCGGGTCCACGTGTCCGTGTCGAAGCCGGAGTCGGTCTCCATGAGCCTGCGGACATCTCGCTCGGTCGATTGTTTCTCGAGGAACCCGCGGACCACCGCACGCAGGCTTTCGGCTTCCTGTCCGGGACTGAAACTCAACTTGGCACCTCGCCGTTCCGGGGGCTCATAGGTATGGTTCACCATAACCATATAGCGTTTGGTTAGAGAAGGCTGTCCGCGGTCGCGGATCCGGGAGACGAGGAGCATGCCATGGGTGACGACATCGCGCGGCCGCTGCGGGGCCGGCGCGCACTCGTGACCGGCGCAAGCCGAGGCATCGGGGCGGCGATCGCACGCAAGCTCGCCGGGCAGGGGGCCGACATCGTGCTCGCGGCACGCACCGTCGGCTCGATCGAGGCCCTCGCCGAGGAGTTGGGCGATACAGGCGTGCGGGCGCTGGCTGTGCCCACCGACATGACCCAGCGCGACGCGCTGCGGGCATTGATCGACCGTGTCGGCGAAGAATTCGGCGGGCTGGAGATCCTGGTCAACAATGCCGGCGTCCTGCCACCGGCAAGCCGCGCTGAGAACCTGGCCTGGGAGGCATGGGACGCCACGCTGGGGTTGAACCTCTCGGCACCCTGGTTTTTGGCGTGCCGGGCCAAGGAGCTGATGGGGCGCGGGGGCGTGGTGGTGAACAACGCCAGCACGGCGGCGTATTTCCCCTCCCGCGGGCTGGTGGCTTACAACGTCAGCAAGGCGGCAATGGTCATGCTCACCAGGGTGCTCGCCCTGGAATGGGCACGGGAGGGCGTGCGCGTGGTCGGCGTGGCGCCCGGAAAGGTTGACACCGAGCTGGTGGCGCCGATTGTGGCCTGGACCGAGAAGCACGGGATGCCGCTCAACCCGATGCGCCGGATCGGAACCGATGGGGAGGTGGCTGACCTGGTCGCGTTCTTGGTGTCAGATCAGGCCGGCTACCTCACCGGAGTCACTGTGCCCATCGACGGGGGCGAGTTGCTGACCGCGGGGTCGGAACCCGGTCGCTGAGACCCCTCAAGGCGAAGTTAGCGGGATATGACCTAGCCGCTGGGACGTCGAGTAGCCGAACCGCCGGTCGCCCGATGGCGGACCAGGGGCGCGATGCGGTAGTCGACGAGTCGGCGCATGACCAACGACGTGTTGGTGCGCTCGACACCTGGGATGGCGAGGATCTGACCCGCCACCCGGTAGAGGTCCTCCGCGTCGGCGGCGACCACATGCACCAGCAGGTCGACTGGTCCCGAAATGCCGTGAACCTGAAGGACTTCTGGGATCTCTGCTAGCGCTGCAGCGACCTCGTGGAGTCTGCGCTGGGTCACCTGGGTCGTGACGAATGCGGTGAGCGGATAGCCCAGGGCCTCCGGGGTGACGCGTCGCTCGAACGAGTCCAGCGCGCCGCTCGCTTCGAGGCGGGCGATCCTACTCTGCGCCGTATTTCGGGAGATACCGGCGCGGTCAGCTATCGCGATCGTTGTCGCCCTCGGATGCTCAAAGAGCAGCAGCAGGATGCGTGCGTCGATCGAGTCGATGGGTCCGGCACTGGGCAAAGTGCCCTCCTTTTCCGGTCAGCTGACCTGCTAGACGACGCAGAATGCGTAGTTAATTGGTGATGAGTTGTGCAGAAGTTCAACACCGTGCTTGGCTTCGCGTCAACACGTCAATTTCCGGAGTTAACGATGAATACCCCGACGATCGGGTCGCCAGCGACCGCCCAGTCCGACGTACTGAGCGAGATCCAAAACCGTGTGCTGTGGCTCTCAACCGCAATCGTCCATCACGCCAATAGGGTCCGCGCGAACCCGTCGGGTTTGAAGGTCGGCGGTCACCAGGCGTCGTCGGCGTCCATGGTGTCGATCATGACCGCTCTATGGTTTCGTCATCTGCGTGCCGAGGACCGGGTCTCGGTCAAGCCGCACGCCTCCCCGGTGCTGCACGCGATAAACTATCTGCTCGGCCTGCTCGATGCCTCCTACCTGCCGCGGCTGCGTGAATTCGGCGGCCTGCAGAGCTATCCGAGTCGCGCCAAGGATCCCGACCCGGTCGACTACTCGACAGGATCGGTCGGAATCGGTGCCACGGCGCCGATCTGGGGGGCGATCGCGCGCCGCTACGTCGACAACGCATTCGGGACCGGCGGCACGGGCCGGCAGTACTCCCTTGTCGGGGATGCAGAATTGGACGAGGGCGCGGTGTGGGAGGCGGTGCTGGATCCTGCGGTGTCACAACTCGGCGAGGTCGTCTGGATCGTCGACCTGAATCGACAGTCGTTGGACCGAGTAGTACCCAATATCGCCGCGGACAAGCTGCAGCGGATGTTCGACGCGGCCGGCTGGCAGGTCATCGTCGTCAAGTACGGGCAGGCTATGGAGCAGTTGTTCGCCAGGCCCGGTGGCTGCGCGGTGCGCCGGCGAATCGACGAGATGGCCAACCCGGAATACCAGCGGCTGCTGCGCTGCAACGCTTCGGAGCTGCGGCACCGCCTGCCGGGCGCCGGACCGGACGCAGGCGCGATCGCGCGCGTGACGGCAGAGGTGGACGACGCCACGTTGGTCCAGGCGATCGCAAATCTTGGCGGTCACGACCTGAGCGCTCTCGACAGGGCGCTCTCGACGATCGACGACAGCCGGCCTACGGTCGTCTTCGCCTACACGGTCAAGGGATACGGGCTCGCCACCCACGGTCACCCACAGAACCACTCGTCGCTGCTGACCGACGATCAGGTTCGAGAACTTGCGGTTCGGCTCGGCGCCGACCCCGATGACCCGTGGCGGCAGTTCCCTGACGGCAGCGTCGAGGCGGAGCTGTGCCGCAACACCGCGAAACGGCTGGCGCGGTCGCCGATCCCCGTGCGGTCGGCCCCGTCCCTGCCCAGCGACATAGGCCGGACCCCGGCCGGCATGGCGACCACGCAAGCTGCGCTAGGCAGGGTGCTGCTCGACCTGACTCGGGAAGCTCCGCAGGCAGCGCGTCGCGTCGTGACGGTGAGTCCAGATGTCAGTTCGACAACCAATCTCGGGGGCTGGCTGAACAAGGTCGGTGTCTGGTCGGCCCGCGAACGCCGGGATTGGTTCGCCGACGACGCGGAGACCATCCTGCACTGGCGCGAGGATCCGAACGGTCAGCACATCGAGCTCGGCATCGCCGAGGTCAACCTGGTGAGCCTGCTTGGCGAGCTTGGCGCGACCTGGAGCCGGTGGGGAGAGCCGCTGCTGCCGATTGGCGTCGTGTACGACCCGTTTGTCGAGCGGGCCCTTGAACCATGGTCCTACGGTATCTACGCCGGCGGACACTCGATTCTGATCGGTACCCCCTCCGGGGTGTCGCTCGCACCGGAAGGCGGGGCGCACCAATCCATCAAGACACCTTCGATAGGGCTGGAACAACCCGGTTGTGTCACGTACGAGCCCGCATTCGTGATCGACACCGAATGGACACTGCTGGCGAGCTTGGCGCGGCTCGGTAAGCCGGACGGCACGTCGGCCTACCTCAGGTTGTCCACCCGGGCGGTCGACCAGACGCTAGCCGAGGTACCCGCCGATCCGGCGGCACGGGAGCGACGCCGCAGGCAGGTAGTCGCGGGTGCCTATGCGCTGCGGCGCGCCGACCACCCGAGGGTCACCGTCGCCGCGATGGGGGCGGTGGTACCCGAAGCGCTGTTGGCCGCCGACCGGCTGTACCGTATCGGCGTTCCGACCGACGTCGTCTGCATAACGAGTCCCGACCTGCTGTACCGGGCCGTGCGCGCCCGGCAGGGGCACGAGAACGCAGAGTCGTGGATCCTCGACCAGGTGTTTCCGTGCGACCGAGTGACACCGCTGGTCACAGTGCTGGACGGGCATCCGCACACTCTGGCGTTCCTCGCCACCATCAGCCGTGTTCCGACCACCGCGTTGGGTGTCACCCACTTCGGCCAGTCCGGTTCGCCGGCCGAGGTTTACGCACACCACGGCCTGGACGGCGACAGCATCGTGCGTGCCGCACTCGATCTGGTTGTTTGAGGTCTGCCGGTAATCCTATTTGCCCGATGGTGGTCATATGTTTGCCAAACGTTGTTAGGCTACTCGGTGCAGCCTAAGGAGAGGACTCAATGACGACGCAGACACAGGAAGCCACGCGTTACCCGGTTGGCGGCTCGAGCCTCATCACTGTGCGCTGCCCCGCGGATGGGCGCGCGGTCGGGACGGTGCCCGACATGACGCCGGCGCAGGTGCACGAGGTGGCCGCCGGCCTGAGATCGGCGCAGCTGGAATGGGAGGATCTCGGCCCGGCCGGACGGGCGAAGCACATCCGGCGGTTCCTGGACTGGGTGTTCGACAACGAGGACCGGTTGATCGGGATCATGCAGGAGGAAACCGGGAAGTCGTGGGGAGATGCCGCCGTCGAGACCGCGGTCGTCGTGGACACGATCAACTACTACACCCAGCATGCGGCCGGGTTCCTCGCCGATCGCCGAGTCAAGCGGTGGGGGCCGACTGCTCTCACCAAGAACCTCCGGATATTCACGCGACCACACCAGCTGGTCGGCATCATCACGCCGTGGAACGGGCCGCTGGCCACCCCGATCATTGACGGGATCCCCGCGCTGATGGCGGGTGCCGCGGTGCTGTTCAAACCCTCCGAGGTCACTCCACTGACCTGGACCGAGGCCACCCGCGGCTGGATCGACGAGGTAAAGGCGCCACCGGTAATGGCCTGCGTGACGGGCGGAGGCGCCACCGGTGCCGCGGTGGTCGATGAGGTCGACATGATCCAGTTCACCGGGTCGACCGCCACCGGGCGCAAGATCGCCGCGCGGGCCGGTGAGCGGCTGATCCCGCACAGTGTTGAGTTGGGCGGTAAAGACGCGATGATCGTGCTCGACGACGCCGACCTCGATCGGGCGACCAGCGGTGCGGTCTGGGGCGGGTTGTGGAACTCGGGGCAGATCTGTGTGTCGGTCGAGCGAATCTACGTGCAGGACAAGGTTTATGACGAGTTTGTCCGGAAGCTGACAGGCAAGGTCAAGGGGCTGCGGCAGGGCATGGATCCCGACGGCAGCTATGCCACCGAGATCGGTGCGATGGCGACCGAGCGCCAGCTGCAGATCGTCGAGCGACACGTCACCGACGCCGTCGAGCGCGGCGCTAGTCCGGTGACCGGCGGCAAGCGTACGTCTGAGGGCCTGTTCTTCGAACCCACGGTGCTCACCGACGTCGACCACTCGATGTTGTGCATGCGCGAGGAGACCTTCGGTCCGACACTGCCCGTGATGAAGGTCCGCGACGAAGAGGAAGCCATCCGGCTCGCCAACGACTCGCCGTACGGGTTGGCCGCCAGCGTGTGGAGCGGGAGTGCCGAGCGGGCCGATCGTGTCGCTCGGCGACTCGAAACGGGAGCGGTCAACATCAACAGCGCGCTCACCGCCACAATGCTGCTGGTCTTGCCAATGGGAGGGTGGAAATCCTCGGGTGTTGGCGGCCGTAATGGGGGAGCCGCAGGAATCCTGAAGTTCTGCCGGCAGCAGGCGATTGTGTCGGAGCGATTCCGGCTCAAGTCCGAGCCGTTCTGGTACCCATACGTCCCGCGGACGAGCCGACTGCAGGCGCGTCTGATGCGTCTGGTCGGTGCGCACGACTGGCGTCGGCGGCTCGGTCTTCGGGGCAGGAAGTAGGTTCGGCCCGCTTGTCGGTATTGCTTCGGGCAGACCTCCACTTGACGAGCAGTCCGCGGTTGACCCGAATCACCAAATGGCGTTAGGTTAATGGGCAAGGTGTTTCCAGCGCCACGGCATTGGACGAGAGGATACGCGTGACGAAGGTGTCGATCGACAGCGCTAAATGTCAGGGCCATGGCCGATGCGAGCTAATCGCACCGGAGCACTTCGAGGTCGGCGACGACGGTTATGCACACGTTCTGCGTGAGGATGTGGCAGAGGACGATTTGGTCGATGTTCGTGAGGCGGTGCAAAGCTGCCCTGAGAGCGCCATCGTGCTGACCGATTAACCCGCGATTAGCCGCGGCGGCCCAGGCGGCCCGCTTTCAACCCACCGCGACAACGGTGCCTTCAGTGACCAGCGCCTCGATGTCGTCGGCACCAAAACCCGCCTCGCTTAGGACTGTTCGGGTGTCGGCACCCCGCGCCACCGGAGCCGGGCGGATGCGTCCGGGGCTGCGCGACAGTCGGGGAGCCGGGGCGGCAGTGACGATGCCATCGGCGCTGTTGATGATCGTGCCACGGGACCGCAGATGCGGATCGTCGGCAACCTCGTCGAGTTCCAGCACCGGCGAGCCGCAGCCATCGATTTGGGCGAACTCGGCCGTCCAGTGTGAGCGTGGCTTGGTCCGGATTACCGCCGCCACACGCTCGCGCAGGGCGGGCCAGGTCGCCGGATCCAGCTGCCGCGAAGGGTCGACGTCGTCGAGTCCGAGCGCGGCCAGGAACCGTGCGTAAAACTTGGGTTCGATCGCACCGACGGCGAAGTAGAGCCCGTCAGCGCAGGCGTACACGCCATAGAAGGGTGCCACGCCGGACAGCAGATGTTTGCCGCGGCCTGGCCAGATGCCGGTGCTCAGCTCGGCGAGGTTGGTGATGTTGAGCAGTGCGGAGCCGTCGGCGATCGCGCCGTCGACCACTTGTCCCTCGCCGGTGACCGTTCGCTCGAACAATGCCATCACGATCCCCAGGGCCGTCGTCAGCGCCCCGCCGGCCAAGTCACCGACCATGGCAAGAGGCGGCACCGGTGCCTCACCGCCGACCACCCCGAGCGCGCCCGATACCGCGGTGTAGTTGATGTCGTGCCCGGCCCGGGCGCTGTAGGGGCCGTCTTGCCCCCAACCCGTCAGCCGTGCGTAGACCAACCGCGGATTGCGAGCACACAGCACGTCGGGACCCAAGCCCCTGCGTTCCATCGTCCCCGGGCGGTTGCTTTCCAGCAGGACGTCGCAGGTGTCGGCCAACCGCGCAATCACCTCGGCGCCGCGAGGACCGCGCAGATCGACGATGGCCGAGCGCTTGCCGCGTGACAGATATTTGGCGGGATCGAAGGCTGGCGTATCGGGTCGTTCGACAGCGATGACGTCGGCGCCGAAATCTGCCAGCAACATCGAGCAGAACGGCCCAGGGCCAAGGGCGCTGAGGTCGAGCACCCGGATACCGGTCAGCGGTGGCGCGGCCGCGGCTGACCCCAAACTAGTAGTCACCGCGCCAAGCTATCAAACGTGGTTTGATTTTGACAGCGGCGAGATAATCGGGCAATGACCACGCAGCCTGTCTCGGCTCGGACGATCACCGTTGAGGACTACCGGGAACTGCTGGCGCAGCGGCTCCGTACCGACGTAACGACTGGTCCGGACGCCGCCGACCATGCCGAGTTCGTATTCAACCTGACGCGCCTGCTGCACCGATTAACTCAGGATTTCGAGGTGCTGCACCGGCGGCGGGGCTGGAGTTGGGCGGGCTTTCGCATCATGAACGTGTTGTGGGTCCTCGGCGCCGCCGAGTTGCGCGACGTCGCGCGGCTCTCGGGCGCCTCGCGCGCCGCCGTGTCGAGTGCGATGAACCCGCTCGAACGCGACGGGTTGGTGTCGCGGACCAGAGACGCCGCGGACCGCCGGCTAGTCCGGCTGCAACTGACGGAGCGGGGCCGATCGGCGCTGCGGGACGCTATGCGTGAGCAAGCTGATCGCGAGCGAGCCTGGCTGTCGATGCTCGACCGCGCCGACCAGCAGCGGTTGTCCCGGCTGTTGGCGCGTATCGCGGATCGGAAAACTCCTCAAGGCCTTAAATCCAACAACGATCGTTAAGACCCTAACGATTGTGTTAACCTGCTGTCATGCCACCGCGAACGCTCATTCAATTCAGCAAAGGCAAGACCAGTCGGCAGGCCCATCGCGACCTGCCGGGCTCCGATTCGAACGGGTCATTACTCAAGGATGACGAGCTCACTCGGCATGGCTTCGACGGCCGGGAGGCGGTGCTGTACCGGTCGAACGACCCGACCGTGTTCCGCACCGAAGGGCGTTTCAAGTCGACGTCGGCGGTGCTGACCGAGGTCACTACCACCGACATGACCGATCCGCGCGGCTCGGCGCAACGGCTGTACTACAACGCCGATGCCACGATCTGGCTGTCACGCCGGACCGAGCCGATGCCGTTCTACCGGCGCAACGTCGATGGCGACGAATGCTGGTTCGTACACAGAGGGTCGGGCACCGTCGAGACGGAGTTCGGACCGATCGGCTACGCGCAGGGCGACTACGTCGTGATCCCCAAGGCGATCACGCACCGTTGGGTGGTTGATCCGGGCGAGACGATGCTATTCGGCATCGAGACCGTCGGCGAGTTGCGGGCACCCACCTATGTCGGTCTGGGCCGCCACGCGCCGTTCGATCCTGACTTGGTCCGCGTCCCGGAGCCAGCGCTGGTGGCGTCCAACCAACCGGAGTACGAGGTCCGGGTGAAGTACGACAGTGAGTATTCGTCGATCTACGTCGACCACCACCCCTGTGATGTGGAGGGTTGGAAGGGCGACTACTTCCCGTTCGCGTTCAATATCTGCGACTGGAACGTGATCATGTCCGACAGTCTGCATCTGCCGCCGTCGATGCACTGCTTCCTGGTTGCCGAGGGCATCAACATCATCAATCTGCTGCCGCGGCCGTTCGAGTCGGTCCAAGGGGTCGAACGGATCCCGTGGTTTCACCGCAACGCCGACTACGACGAGATCGCGCTGATCCACGGTGGCAAGTCGCTGGGCCGACCGCTCAAGGCCGGCCTGGTCAGCCACGATCCGCAGGGCATCCATCACGGCTTCCCCGACCGGGCGCGGATCAAGTCCCGCCGCGAATGGGACGACCACCCGCGCATCGAGTGGGAAATCATCATGGTCGAGGCCGCACGTCCACTGAAACTGGATCCGGTCCTGCAGGCTTAAGGCATCCTCCGCGCCGCGACCAATGCATCTGCCAACCGGCTCAGCACCCAACATTGCTTGATTCTCGGAGTTTCACTAAGAGGTGACACCTTGGCTACGCAGACAAACGACAAGTCCGTCGACGCCGTAGACGTGGTGGTGATCGGGGCCGGAGCCGGTGGTATGGCCGCGGCGGCCCTGCTCGTCAAATACGGGTACCGGACGCTGCTGGTGGAGGCCGAACCCCAAGTGGGCGGTCGGGCCTCGACCGTGCAGATCGAGGGATTCAGAGTCAACACCGGGGCCCAGGTTTTCGAGCTCGGCGGCGCCAACAAGGCGCTGTTCGACGAGGTCGGGGTGCCGATCCGGGCGCGCCGTCAACCTAAGCCGCTAGTCCTGCGTCTCGGTCGCCTCGACCTGCCGGTCATGAGTGGACCCACCGGTTTACTGATCAACAAGCTCCTGATTCCAGTCGTCGGTGGTGCCGCACTGCGGTTCGGTGTCTTTCGCCCTGCCGAGGGTCTCACCGTGGAGCAGTGGCTGGACCGGTCGCACGCCCCTAATCGATTGCGCAAACTGGCCCGTAACCTGACCAGCGCCATGTTCGCGGCAGAGCCACGAGACGTCTGCGCGACTCTCTTCTTTGACTACCTCACGAAGAAGGGCGGCATGAACCCGTATGGGGCGCACCCCGAGGGCGCCATTGGGCCGTGGCACGACCTCGCCCGTTATATCGAACGCGCCGGCGGGACCATCTGGCTTGACAGTCGGGTTACCGGCATCGGGGTCGGCCCCGATGGTCGTGCCGACGGCGTGACCGTGCTGCGCGAGGATGGTGCGGTCGCGGTGACGACGCGCACGGTCGTCAGTAACGTCGGTCCCGTTGCCACCGGTAAGCTGGTCCCGGCGGAGGCATGGCCCGCCGGCTACGTCCGGAAGCTGGAAGCGGAGAATTACCCGGGCACACTCATCACGGTGAACTTCGCCACCGACGAGCCCATCGCTCGACTGAAGACACTCGTGTTCTTCGGCTTCACCGACCGGCTTGCGTACGCGTCGTACATGAGCGGTCCGTCACCGGCATTGGCGCCGTACGGCCGGCATCTGTATTGTGCGACGAGCACACCGCACCCGGCGAGCAGCGGATTCGACGTGGCCGGCGAGGTCGAGATGCTCAAGCGGGAAACACTCGAACAGTTTCCCGAGTTTGCCCACGCCCAGATCCTGTCGATCGCGGTGTGCACCGGAGACTGGCCCGGTCAGCGCGCCATCCCCGGCCGGGACTGGTCGAACGATACCCCGGTGGACAACATCTGGAACGTCGGCGACGGCGCCCGACCCTGGATGGGCGCCGGCCAGAGCGGGTGTGTCGAGTCGGCACGTCTCGCAGTGGACGCGATCCGGGAGTTACACCCGGTTGAGCGCTAAGCGTGAATCCACCTGGCATGGCCACTACGCTCGGCCGACACCATCCACTCCTCAGTGCCCGTACAGGGTCCCTTGCCACATGGCCACCAATGCGTCGACGGCGGCTTCTTCGTCGGCGAGAGTCGGCTCGATCCCCAGCCCGGCGATGTAGAGCACGCGTTCTGTGCCCCAGAACAGGGTTGACGCCAGAGTCCTGCTCGGTACGGCGGACGCGATCATCCCGGCAGCACGTTCGCGTTCGATCTCGACAGCGCCGGCGGCGACGAAGCGCTCAACGATGCCCAACCACAGACCGCGCAACTCGGGCTCGGAGTGCCAGTGATCATTCACAGCCTGCAGCACCAGGCGGTGACGGTGCCAGGCCCGTGTGACGGCACGGATGCTGCGCTGCAGGGCGACTGTCGGCGGATCCTCAGGTGAGCGCGCCAGAAATGGCTGCACCGTTTCGAAGATGTCACCCATCGCGGTCTCGAGCAGGCCACTCAGTACGGAGAACTTAGACGCGAAGTAGAAGTAAAAGGTCGCCCGGGAGATCTTCGCCTCGGTGAGGATCTGCGCAACGCTGATGTCATTAAACGACTGCCACGCCAAAAGCCGCGCGGTGGCCGCGAGGATACTTTCCGCCGACGCTCCATCGATGTCCACGCTCCGCCGTCGACCGGCCCCTCGCCGCGCCGTCTCCGTCATCGCCCGCCACCTTACCTCCGGTCTGCGCGTCTTGCCGCGCCACCCAGACTAAGAACCTACCCCAATTTCAAAAGACTATACGCAGTGTATGGACAGTGTGTTAGTGTGAGCCGGTACACAACTGCCGGAGACGGTTGTCGGTGCCACTGACAGCAAGTCATTGAGAGAAGGAAGGGCAGAACTGATGAGTTTGATGCTCAGTACCAGTGGGTGGCCGCTGGTCGACGACGAGGGGTGGCCCCCCAACATTGTGCCGAGTCCCGGCGACTTCACCGCCAGCACCGCGTCGCAGATCATCTTCTTCTTCGTCGCGGGAGCGGCCGTGGTCATCTTCGCGTTGCCATGGGCGATCAGGGCGGCGATGAGGAGCAAGAACTACGTACCTTTGCTGGTGATCGCTAGCGGTCTGATCTGCAGTTTGCTGGAACCCATGCTCGACATGCTGGGCCATCTACACTGGGCCAAGAACCTGGTGCCCGCGTTTACCAACTTCGGTATCACCGTGCCGGCGCTGATCCCGCTGTGCTACGTGGCATTCCTGGGCCTGGAAGCCTATTTCTGCTACTTCGTCATCCGCAACGGCGCGCATGTCCAGCACTTCCTCATGCTGCTCGGGTTGGGGATCCTGACCGATGCGGTGATGGAGACAATTGGCATCAACTTGGGGATCTACACCTACTACGGCGTGCAACCGTACGACTTCCTCAACTTCCCGTACTGGTGGGGCTTCATCAACGGCGGCTCGTTCGTCACAATTGGCGCAATGCTGGCTTTCGCGGTGCCACGTTTGAAAGGCGCCAATAAACTGTGGTTGTTGCTGGTGGCGCCAACCGGCATGATGATCAACTACTTCGGGGTGGGCTGGGTGCACCTTCTCGCACATAACTCCACCCTGCCGACGGCGGCGCGTTGGGTGGCCACGACAATCATGATGGCGATGATGGTTGGCTGGATGTTCGTGCTGCATCACCTCGTCGGGCGGCCACAATCGCTTCCGGCGCCGAATTGGACCGTGTGGCGGACCTTCGTGTACGGCAAGTTCACGCCGAGCCGGGCGGTGCGGCTAGCCATGTGGCAGAAGATGTGCGAGGAAGGCGGGGTTCGTCCCAGCGACGGGCTCGCCGCCGATCCCGAGGATCCGTCTCAGGCGCAGGCGTGCGGCCCAACCATTGTCGCAAATGGTGTGAGCCCGATATCTCGCCGAGACGAAGCCTCGGTCTGACGATCGCTGCGGTGGGCTGGTCCGGGGTTAATCCCGGACCAGCCCACCGCCTGCCGTCTTTTGAGCCAGCCGCGTCCGGTGCGGATGAAGGTGACACGCCATGAGTAAACGGGTTGCAGACAAAGTAGCGGTGGTGACGGGTGGTGCTGGAGGTATCGGCGGTGCGGCGGCCAAGGCTCTGGCGGCCGAAGGCGCGCACGTGTTGATCACCGATATCGCCGATGAGCAAGGCAAAGCAACGGCGGATGAGATCGGCGGGCGCTTCGTTCGCCATGACGTCACAGACGCTGACGCGTGGGCGGCCGTGATGACTGCGGCTGAGGAAGCGTTTGGGCCGGTCAACATCCTTGTGAATAGTGCCGGGATCCAAGAGACCGGACCGATTGCCGAGATCACCCTTGATGATTATCAGCGTGTCATGGCGATCAACGCCACCAGCGTTTTTCTGGGGATCAAGGCCGTCGTGCCCGCAATGCGCCGATCCGGCGGCGGCTCGATCGTCAATATCAGTTCCGCGGCCGGCCTTGTTGCCGTGCCGACCGCGCTCGCCTACGTCGCGAGCAAGTTCGCTGTGCGCGGGATAACCAAAGCCGCTGCGATGGAACTCGGTCCCGACAAGATCCGTGTCAACTCGGTCCATCCCGGCGCGATCCGAACCCCGATGCTGGCAAGTCTGGACAACATCGATGTGATCGAAGCATCGCTGCCGATGCTGCCCCTCGGCCGCGCTGGTGAGGCCGACGAGATAGCCAACCTCATCTTGTTCCTGGCCTCCGACGAATCGAGCTACTCGACAGGTGCGGAGTTCCTCGCTGACGGTGGCTGGACCTCCCAGTAACGCGGCATTGTGAGCGGCGGTGGCTCATTACGCACGTCGCAATCAAATTCAGCTGCGACAGTGAGTGAAGTCAACTTGCCGATTCCGCGAAATCAGCAGACGAAGCCGCGACGCTGATCGCGTCGGACGTTTGATGGTCAGGTGGTGGACCGGTCCACCAGCTTGTCGCGCCAGGCGTTGATTAGCTCGATCCGCACACCCCGTGCGGTTAACCAACCTCCGCTGCCTCCCGGCGACCCGTCGACCTGCTCAAGCACGCCCGAGATCGCTTCGACGGGAGCCAGAGTCGCTTCGGGGAACTGAGCCATTAGCGCGGCGACTTCCTCATCGCTGCTGGACAAGCGTCGGCGCACCGAGGTCATAGCGGCGGCGGTCCGCACGTAGTCTGCGACAATCGCGTCGCGGGTTACGCCCGCGGCGCGTAGCAAGGTCGCGATTAGGACACCGGTGCGGTCCTTGCCGGCGGCGCAGTGGATGAGTGTAGGGCCGTCGGCAGCGACCAGCAGCTCGAGTATGGCCACCGCCACTTCGCCCACGCGGGCGACGAGCTCGCGATAGATCGCTTCGAGCCTGACATTTCCACCGGCCAGAAGCTCCCGCAACGTCTTCGGACGCGCTTCACCGAGCAGCGGGAACCGGGCCAGCAGGGTGGTCGGAGTTCGCAGGGGGTGAGGCTCGATGGGCTCGTCGTGCGACCGGAGATCGATCACCGTCACCGGTGGCCATGGCGGGCCCGATGGGCAAGGGTCACCCGGCAGCGGCGCATCACTACGGTAGAGCACCCCACTTCTCGTCACCGCACCGTCGTCGGTCGGAAGACCACCCAGATCGCGGAAGTTAGCGAGCCCCGGCACGGCATCCATTCTTTGCTAAACCTCCTGTAGTCCAACGACTATCGCCAACATTGGCAGATGCTGGTGTCCGCCGCAAACCGAGGGCCACATGTTGCAACTGCTTTCGGTGTATCGACGAGCGGCGCGATCACAGATGCTGAGGCCGGAGGAACGCGTTAAGTGCTGCGTTCACCGCGTCCGGATTATCCTGAGCCGCGTCATGACCCGAATCAGGAATGACAACGAGTTCCGCGTGAGGAAGCAACGCTGCAAACTCCTTTGCGACTTCTATTCCGTACATGATCTCGTTGTTCGAGTGAAGGACGAGCGTCGGGACGTCAATCGTGCGGATCTCGTCAGCGGTGAAGTCCGGTTGCCGGGCCCACATGTCGACAAGCTTTCGCATGTATCGTGCCCACGACTCGTCGTCAACGTGGTTGGATCTATTGGCGCGCAGTGCCTTATCGAAGTTGTCGCCAAGAAGGCCGAACATGTCATCGGGGCCCAGGTTCGCCATCATCTTGGACACCCCGGGGCGGTAGTTGTCGATGTTCCATGGAGTGCCGAGCAAAACCAGCCTTGCCACCAAATCGGGGTCTTGTAGCGCAATGGCGATGGAAACACATCCGCCGTCACTGTGGCCGACGAACGTCGCCGTCTCCACCCCAAGCTGACGTACAAGCCCGGCAGCGGACCTCGCGAAGCTTCGGTAGCCGAACGGCTCGTCGCTGTCGGGGGACCGGCCGTGGCCCCGGCTGTCCACAGCTATGACTCGGTACTGGCTCCCGAGCCAGTTGAACTGACGCTTCCAGTAGGTGTGGTCAACACCGCCGCCATGCAGTAGTACTACTACAGGGCCGTGGCCAGCTTCTTTATAGAACAGGCCGGGAGTGTCGTACGTCATAGGCGTTTCCAAGGTCACCGAGCACACATCCAGTCTGGACGTGACGCAGATTATATGGCATCGTGGCCAATTAATACCGAACACCGTTTGACCCACGTTGCCGGTGGACTGCCGCGCCGACCTTTGGAGCTGTGCGATGACCTCTACCCCTGTAGACCGCGACTATGCTGCACTGCTGCGGTCGTACGACCTGTTCAATCCCGAACATGTCGAGTGGAAATACGACGCGTTCACCTATGCCCGTCAACACTGCCCGGTGGTGCGCGCCGAGTCCCCGGTGGCCGGGCCGATGTGGGTGGTGACCCGGTATGCCGATGTGCGGCAGGTGTGTGAAGATCCCGAGACATTCTCCTCGGTGGGCGGATCACCTGCCCCGTCGCCGGTGCGGTTAGGCCCGCTGGACTCCGACCCGCCGCTGCACACAGGCTTCCGTAAACTGCTCAACCCGTACCTGACGCGTAAGGTCGCACTGGCCTATTCCGACGAGATGCGCCGATACGCCCGTGAACTCATCGACGGGTTTATCGACAACGGCAGGGTCGAGCTGCTCAGCGAGTACACCGGTCCGTTCGTCTCGCGGGTGCTGGCCAGCATGGTGTTCAACGAGAGTGACCTGGCCAAAATGGAACGCGCCAAGGAGATCGTCGTCCGCGTCACCGAGGACGGCACCGAGGAAGCGTTCATGAACCTCGGCATGCTGGCCTCGGAATACCTGATGGCCGCGATCGAGAATCCCCCTGAGGAAGACGGCATCCTGCGGGCGCTGGCCACCGGAACGATTGACGGTGAACCGATAACCCACGAGCAGGCGCTCGGCGCGATCTGCGTGTTGTTCTTGGGTGGGCTGGATACTGCCCGTTCGGCTATCGGGACGATCGCCATGCACATTGCATTGCAGCCCGAACTCGAAGCCCGCGTCCGGGACCCACGGTGGGTGCGCAACGACATGGACGAGTTCATTCGGTTGGTATCGCCGGTGGGGACGTTCGGGCGCACCGTCACCAAAGACACCGAGATCGCTGGGTGCCCGATGAAGAAAGGTGACCGGGTGCTCATTCGGTTCGACTCGGCCAACCGCGACGAGCACAAGTTCGCCAACCCCGAGCAGTTGCAGTTCGATCCGCCCCGCGGCGGCAACGCCGGCTTTGGCCTGGGTATCCATCGTTGTATCGGCATCCACTTTGCACGGATGGAGATCGTCGTCGCCTTGGAGGAGTTGCTCGCCCGCGTCACCAACCTGCGGCTGGATGCTGACCCGGAGAGCTTGAAGTGGGTACCCGGAATTGCCAACTACCCTGATCGCGTTCCTCTCACCTTCGACAAGATCTGACTCGAAGAGGGTTGTAACCCAACGTTTTGTCCCAATCTGAGCCGGACAAGGAGAACCATCATGACCGGACGCGTTGAAGGCAAGGTGGCGCTGATCACCGGCGCGGCGCGTGGGCAGGGCCGCAGCCACGCCCTGCGCCTGGCTGATGAAGGCGCTGACATCATCGCGCTCGACATTGCCGCACAGGTCGAATCGGCCCCCTACCCGCTGGCCACCCCGGCCGACCTAGATGAGACAGCCCGCGAAGTCAAAGCACGGGGTCGAAGGGTAGTGGCCCGCCAGGTGGATGTGCGCGATGGCAAGGCGTTGACCGTGGCAGTCGACGAAGGCGTCGCCGAACTCGGCCGCCTCGACATTGTCCTGGCCAACGCGGGCATCTTGTCGATTGGCGCGTCGTTTGAGTTGAGTGAGCAGACCTGGTCGGAGACGATCGACATCAACCTCAGCGGAACGTGGCGGACCACCAAGGCCGCCATCCCGCACATGATCGCAGCCGGCAACGGCGGATCGATCGTGTTGACCAGCAGCATCGCGGGCCTGATCGGCCAACCTGGGCTAGCGCACTACGTTGCGGCCAAACACGGCGTCGTCGGGCTGATGAAGACGCTCGCACTTGAGTTGGCCCCGTTGAATATTCGGGTCAATAGCGTGCATCCGACGAATGTCGACACCGAGATGATCCAGAACGAAGCGACCTACCGGATTTTTCTGCCTGACGACCCCAATCCGACCCGGGAGAAGTTCGCGGTTCCCGCCGGCGAGATGAACGCGTTGCCTATCCCGTGGATCGAAAGCAACGATGTGACCAACGCCGTGCTATTTCTGGCAAGCGATGAGGCCCGCTACATCACCGGAGTCTCGCTGCCGATCGACGCGGGAGCCACTATCAAGTGAGCGCGGCGGCAACGATACGGTCAAGTGCCGCCAGCGTTCTCCGGATCCGATGCTCGTCGGAGTAGAAGCCAGCGTCGACGGCAAGGCCCCACAGCAGATCGACGAGTAACTGTGTGGTGGCCTCGGTGTCCGTGGCGGTGTCGATCTCGCCGTCACGGCGCGCGCCGGCCAGCAGCTCCCCGAAATATTCGCGCACCAAAGAAATGGGCTGCATGGCCTGCTCCTGCAGGTCCGGGTGATGAATGGCGTCGCCCGTCGACGTGACGAAGAAGCGCACAAAGGTCTGGTCGATCCGGATGGTGGCCACCGCGAGGTCGAACACCGCCAGGACCTGGCGGTCAATCGGGCCGATTTGCCGCCGGGCCGGGTCGAGGATCTGCCCGGCCACCACGTCGTGCACCGAAGCCAGGGCCGCCCGGTACAGCGCGACCTTGCTCGGGTAGTAGTTCGCGATCGCATTGCGGGTGAAGCCGGCGTCTTCGGCGATCTGTTTGAGGCTGGCGCGGTCGAATCCGATGGTGCTGAACACTTGACGGGCACTGTGCAGAATTTTGAGCCGGGTTTCGGCGCCGTCGGCGCCGGGCGGACGGCCGGGCCCCCGCTTGGCGACAGCTTCACTCATCACCATGACTCTACGAGGTGCGGGGACACGTCGGTGACCAACCACGCGGAGACTACCGGGATCTACGACGCGCTGCCGGGCTGACCCACTCGGCATTATCTTGGGCTACTCACGCTATCGGCTGATTCCGCGGCGACAGCACCGGCACGTGTTCGGTCATCCCGCCGTCGACAACGAGAGTGTGGCCGGTGATCATGGCGGCAGCGTCGGAGGCCAGGAACACCACGGTGTGCGCGATGTCCTCGGGCTCGGCGAGCCTGCTCAGCAGTTGGCTGTCGATAATCTGCCGACGTAGCTCGTCGGGCACGTTGGCGCGGGCAGCCGGGGTGTCAACGACGCCCGGCGCGACGGCGTTGCACCGAACGCCGAACTGGCCGTATGTCGTCGCGATCACCCGGGTCAGCGAGTCGATGGCACCCTTGGCCGATGAGTAGGAGATCTGAGTGCTCGAGCCGGTGCGTCCCTTGACCGACGAGGTGTAAACGATGCTGCCCCGACCAGCCTCGATCATGTGCGGCAGCGTGTGTTTGGCGGCGAGCATTGATCCGCGAGCTGCGACGGCGAACGCCCTGTCCCATACTTCGGCCTCCAAATTGAGTAAGTCGTTGTCACGGACGAAGATTGATATGTCAGCGGCGTTGCTGTGCAAAACCGTTACAGGCCCGAGCTGATCGCGTACGGTCGCTATCGCCGTAGCCCACTGCTGCTCCTCGGCCACGTCGAGCCGTAGCGCCAGAGCCTGCCCACCGGTCTGTTTGATCGCGGCAGCAACCGCGGTGGCGGCGTCGATGTCCACGTCGGTGACCGCGACCGCCGCTCCCGCCGTGGCGAGCGCCCGTGAACTGGCCGCCCCGATCCCGGATGCGGCACCGGTGACGAGCGCGACGCGGCCGCCCAGGGTGCTGCTCATCGCCGTGGAGCGAAGATGACGGGCAGGGTCGCGAAGCCCTGCGTGACGCTGCCGCACGACCGGGTTGGCTGCTCGGCGATCTCGATGTCGGGGATGGCGCCGAGCACGGCTTCCATCACCGCGCGTAGCTCGAATCGGGCGAGGGCGGTGCCCAAGCAGCGGTGACGCCCCCAGCCGAACGACACGTGCTGGTTGGACGATCGGGGCACGACGAACGAGTCCGGGTCGGGAAACTTCGCGGGATCCCGATTCGCGGCTCCGTAGAGCAACATCACCCACTCACCAGTGCCGATCGTCGTATCCCCGAGTCGGGTGTCGCGCCGGGCGGTGCGGGCGAAGTTGTAGATCGGTGGGTCCAGCCGCAGTGACTCCTCGACGACCGCATCGATCAGCCCTGGGTCGGCCAGCAGCCGCTCGCGCAGGCCCTCCACTGTCATATACCGGTGCAGCATGGTGGAGATGCCGTTGGTGGTGGTCTCATGCCCGGCGATGATCAGCAGATGCACCACCCCGGCGACCTCATTGCGGCTCAACGGTTTCTGCGGGTCAAGCGGCGCGTTGACGATCTCGCCCAGGATGTCGCTCGGTGGCCTGCCGAGCCGCTTGTCGACCTGCTCGTGGACCCATCCCTCGAGTTCGCGTGCGGCTGCGATTGCCGCCGTCATATCGCGGCCCACCGACTGCAGCAGATTCGACGTCAGGGTGTGGATGGTTGCTGCCTGCTCACTGTGCAGCCCGAGCATGGCGGCCAGGACAAGCGGGGGGATCTTCAACCCAAGCGTAGGCACCAGGTCGGCACGGCCGAGCGGGGCGATCTCGGCCACCGCATCCGCCACGATCTGTTTGATCTGCGGGGTCAATCGCTCGACCGCGGCGGCGTTGAAGAACGGCAGCAGCGCCCGCCGCATCTGGCTGTGTCGTGGCCCGTCCGCCTCAGCGGGCAGCGCGGGAACCGATTTCACATTCGGCGGGATCATGATCCCGTTCGTCGAGGTGAACGAATCCGTGTCCAATACCGCCCGGATAAGGTCCGCGTATCGCGATAGCACCCAGAAGCCGTTGTGCGCGGTGCTCCACGCCACGGGGCAGGCGTTGCGCAACTCGTTGAGCGAATCGAACAGGTTCTCGCGCAGCGTGGGGTCGCTGGTGTCAAAGTGGACGGGGTTGGCCTTTCCGGTCACAGGAGTTCTTAGCCGTTCAGATATGCGCGGAGGTCGCTGATGAATTCGCTGTAGATCGCACAAAACGTCCTGGCTATCTCGTCGAGAACATCTGGCTCGCAGTCGAACTCGCCATACCACTCGAGGAATGTGGTGTTCGCGTCGGTCACCGGCAGCACGTGTACGGTCCCGCGGTAGCTCGACGCTGGGAACGGTATTGCGCCGGCGAACTCGTAGGAATAACTGCGGTCCGCGGCGTCATAGCGCACCAGTCGTTCGCGGGCGGTGTCGCCGTCCGGTTCGAGCGTGAGATTGCGTACAGACCCCACTGCACCTGGGCCGGCACCGTTCTCGGGCTCGTTCGAGCGGATCCGGTTGACCCACGCAGCCAGCCCGTGGAAGTCCCCGAGCACCGACCAGACGGCATCGATGTCGGCTCTGATCACAGTGCTGACGTAGGCGAGTGTCATCTCGTCCTCCGGTCGGTAGCCGACACGGGACGGCATGCGAGATGTCGGCGATCGAACGGGGCATACGGCGCCGGTAGGGCAGCGTAGCCGCGATCACCGGGTGTAGCGGTCATTGGACAGCTCCAAAGGGCGACGAATTTAGTTCCACGGGCAAACTTGGGCAAACGACGTTAGGTATTTCATATCATCGTGTCATATCCGCTCCGTCACGTCCATGCCTAGATCGGTGGTTGCGTACCGGTAGCTTGACCGAACAACCGCGACAAATGCCGTGACCGCACGAAAGGGTTTGATCATGGGTTGGCACCAGGACGCGGGCCAGGCCGGGCCGCTCGCCGGGATACGGGTCATCGAGCTGGTCGGAATGGGCCCGGGCCCCTTCGCTGCGATGCTGCTCGGGGATCTCGGCGCCGATGTCCTGTGTGTGGATCGTCCGGGCGGACCCGAAGGGGCGATCTCCCCGGAGCTGGATCCGACCCGACGGAATCGTCGTTCGGTTTGCGTCGATCTCAAGCGGCCCGATGCCGATGAATTGATACTCCGCCTCGTCGAGTCCGCGGATGCGTTGATCGATGTCTTCCGGCCGGGCGTGGCCGAGCGTCTTGGAATCGGGCCCGACGAGTGCATTGCTCGAAACCCTCGGCTGGTATACGGCCGGATGACAGGCTGGGGGCAAGGCGGGCCGCTGGCAGCAGACGCCGGACACGACATCAACTACGTCGCGGTTTCGGGTTCACTGGACCTGATCGGCCGTCGAGGCGAGGCGCCGGTTCCGCCGCTGAATCTGCTCGGTGACTACGCCGGAGGCGGGATGCTGCTCGCAATCGGCGTCCTGGCTGCTCTGGCGAATGCCAGCCGGTCGGGCCGAGGCCAGGTCGTCGACGCGGCGATGGTCGACGGCGCATCGCTGCTCACGACCTATATTCACGGGCTTCGCGCGGTCGGGGCTTGGCAGGACCGGCGCGGTATGAACCTCATCGACACCGGCGCACCGTTCTACAACGTGTACCAGACCGCCGACGGCAAGCACGTCGCCGTCGGAGCATTGGAGGCCCGCTTCTACTGGAATCTCTTGAACCGACTTGGGATCGACGACGTGGACCCGGCCGACCAGATGGATCAGACGACGTGGCCGGCGATGAAGATACGGTTGGCCGAGATATTTCGGTCTCGCACCAGGGACGAGTGGTGTGCGCTTTTCGAGGGCGCGGATGCTTGCGTGACTCCGGTGCTCGCTCTGGGCGAGGTTGCTTCGCATCCGCATCATCGGCACCGAGGTTCCTTCACCCAGGTTGATGGTGTGTTGCAGCCAGCACCGGCTCCGCGCTTCAGCCAAACGCCGACGAGTATCCGACGGCCGCCGCCGAGACGTGGCCAGGACACCGACGAGGTGTTGTTGGATTGGGGCTTACAGGCGGAGGAGATCGTGGCGGCTCGACGCCAGGGAGTCATCGGCAGCTGATGGCTAGTGGAATCACGTGCGCGGCGCAGCGCTGGCGGGATCACCGCGGGTAGCGACGGCGACCGGTATGTGGTTTGATGACAGCAACCAATTACTGTTTGGTTTAGCGATGGGTGGTTTGCATGAAAACGCTTGTCATCGGTGGGAGCGGCGCCACGGGGGTGCCGGTGTTGCAGGGCCTGCTTCAGCGCGGTCACGACGTGACGATGCTGCATCGCGGGGTGCATGAACCCGCTGAGCTGCCCGACGTTCCGCACATCCACGCCGATCCGCATTTCCCGGAGACCCTCGCCGAGGCGGTTGGCAACCGTTCCTTCGACGTGGTGCTAGCGATGTACGGCCGAGTCACCGCGATCGCGGAGGTCTTTGCGGGCCGGTGCGGGCATTTGATCAGCATCGGTGGGGTGCCCGCCTATCGCGGTTGCCTGCAACCGGAGACGGTCACCCCCTATGGCATGGCGCTCAACGCGCGCGAGGACGGGCCGCTGTCCGACGGAACGGAACCGGTGCCCCGCTTCGCGGGGTTGATCCGCGCGGCCGAGCGCGCGGTCCTCGATCGGGCCGCGGCGGGCGCGTTCCGCGGAACCGTCATCCGCTATCCGGCCATCTACGGGCCCCGCAACCTGGTGCCGTGGGAATGGTCCGTGATACGTCGAGTCCAGGACTGCCGGGCCCGGATGATCCTGCCCGACAACGGTTTATGGATCATCTCGCGGTCCGCCGGGCGGAACGCCGCCGAGCTGGTGCTCAGGGCTGTCGACCACCCCGAGATCGCCAACGGCCAGGCATACAACGCCGGTGACGATGACCAATTCACCGTGCGGCAGTGGGCCGAGGCGGTCGCGCAGATCATGGGCGGCGACCTTGAATTCGTCGGGATCCCCAGCGAGCTGGCGGGTTCGGCGCTCGTCGAGCTGCTGCCGCCCACCGGCCGGCCGCACATCCTGTTGGACAACACCAAGGCCAAGCGGGAGCTCGGTTATCGCGAGGTCGTCTCGGCCCGTGACGCCATGATCGAGGCCGTTGAGTGGCTCATGGCCCACCCAGTCACCCCGGAGGACTATCCGCTGTATCCCGCGAGGTTCGACTACGCAGCCGAGGACCGGCTGATCGAAGCTTACGCGCAGGCGGTGGCCTGGGTGCGTGACCAGGCGCCTGACGAGGCCCCCGACGTCCGCCACCCGATGCCGCACCCGAAGACCGTTTCGGTCGGCCGAGACGAAGGCGGCCGCTGACCCGTGACCAGGAGGTATCCGTGAGCAGCATGTGGCGTCGATTCCAGGATCTGGTCGGCATCGCGCACCCGATCATGCAGGATGGCATGGGCCCGTCTCCGACCACGCAGCTGGCCGCCGCTGTGTCGGCCGCCGGGGGTCTGGGCACCGTCAGCTGTCCTTCCATCGTCAACAGCTCCGAGCAGTTCCTGCGCGAAGGCTTTCGGGCGGCGATCGAGCAGGTGGCGGCGAGCACCGATCGGCCGTTTGCCGTCAACGTGCCGGTCGGCCGGACCGCCGACGGCGAGCTGCTGCTGGTGAGCCGAATCTGTATTGACGAGGCGATTGCGGTCAAACGGGACGGCGGCCGGACCGGAGAGCAGCTCCGCGCCCTGGTCACCTCCGCCGGCTTCGCCGGCGAGTTCGGCTCGGCCATCCGGGAATCCGGCCTGGTGCACATGGCCAAGGTTGGCTCGGTCCGGCACGCGCTCAAGGCGGCGGAGCACGGGGCCAACGTCATCATCGCCTCCGGCTACGAAATGGGTGGGCACACCCACGCCAAAGCCGTGCACACGATGGTACTGGCCCCCCAGGTGATCGACGCGCTCGACATCCCCGTCGTGGTTTCAGGCGGGATCTGTGATGGTAGGGGACTGGCCGCCGTGCTGGCCATGGGTGGCGCCGCCGCCGCGATGGGCACCCGCTTCATCGCCACCCAAGAGCACCAATGGCACTCGGCGTACAAGCAGCGCATCGTCGATTCGCAGGAGTGGGAGGATGTCGTCTATGGCGGGATCTACGCCCCCATTCGTGGCTTGCGCAACAGGGGTCTGGAGAGCATGGAGGATAACCGAAAGACCATGTCGCCCGAAGATTTCCAGGTATGGGAGGAAGAGCAGATCCGCAAGGCTCAGCGCGACGGCGACGTCGAGAACGGCCTGATGGTGGCTGGCCAGGTCGCCGCGGCTGTGCATGACATCCCGACAGTCGCCGGGCTCATCGAGCGGATCGTCACCCAGGCCCGCGGACTGCTCGGCGAGGCGGCGGTGGCGCTGAAGGAACCGGCATGCCGGTAACTGAGACCGTCCACGACAGCGGCGGCTTGGCCGGCGTCGCGGAACTGGTTGTCGAGAGCCCGCCGGTCAACGCGTACTCGATCACCGACCTCGCCCGGCTGGCCGAGCTACTGCGCAGTTACGACAACCGCGATGAAGTCCGCGCGGTGCTGTTGCGGGCACGAGGCAAGGGGTTTTGCGGCGGAGGTGACCTCAAGGAGGTGCAGGGTTTACCGGGATTTGACGGCATCCTGGGCCAGGCCAGGGGATCCCAGGACGCCAGTCTAGCCATCGCCGATTGCGCGGTGCCGGTCATCGGCTGCGTGCACGGCTACTGCATCGGCGTCGGGGTCCTGCTGGCGGGCACTTGTGACGTGCTCGTCGGTTGTCAGGGAACACGATTCGTGCTCGCCGAGGTCGACAATGGCGCGACCACCGGCGGTGTACAGGCGCTCGGCCTGCTGCCGGAACGCCGGATGCGTACTGCGATGTTCACCGGCGAGCCGTTCGACATCGCCGAACTGCATGGTTACGGCAGCGTCTACCACGTGGGGGCTACGGCCGACGCCGCGGTAGCCAAGGCGGTGGAAGTCGCGGCGACGATCGCGGGTAAGGCGCCGCGGGTCATCCGGGCCATGAAGTTGGCGCTCAACAACACCGCGGGTCGCGACCTGCGCCGGCTCTATCGGCAGGAAATGAGCTACACCTTCGAGCTGAACATGCTCGGTGACGCCAGCAAGGCTCGCCAGACTTTCTTGGACGGTGTCCGTGACGGCTATCTGGGTGACACCGCCGCGCCGCGCTGATCAACCGCCCGCGGTGACGGGCTCCAACCGGATCGGCAACGACTCGGCGTAGCCGCTCAGCACCCGTGGTCCGGGTGTGAAGGTCGCGGGCATTGCGACGTAGCCGTTGACCAGTGGGATGGTGGGGTAGTGGCGCACCTCGCCGCGGTCGATGCGATAGTCCGGCAGCCGGCGCAGCACTTCTTCCAGCAGTACCGCCATCTCCACCGGCGCGAGAAACGCCCCGAGGCAGCGGTGCATCCCGAACCCGAAGGACAGGTGCTTGCTGTTGTTGGCGCGGTCGAGTTTGACCCGCTCCGGGTCGGCGAAGACGTCGGGATCGTAGTTGGCCGAACCCAGCGCCAGCCATACCCGGTCTCCCGGCTCGAGGTGACAGCCGCCGATGTCCACCGGCCGCGCGACTGTGCGGGCGACGCCGGGGCCCGGGGTGAAGTAGCGCAGCATCTCGTCGACGGCGGCGGGGATCAGGGTGGCATCGGCCGCCAATGCGGTTCGCTCGTCGGGATGCTCGTCGAGGTAAAGGAACATGCTGGCGATCAGTGCAGTGGAAGTATCGATACCGCCGTTGAGCAGCATAAACAGCAGTTCGGTGACCAGCTCGTCGTCAATGGGGGCGCCGTCGACTTCCGCGGTGAGCAGCGCGTCAGTTAGATCGCCCCGGGTGCCTGCCGCCGACCGGCGCTCCCGGACGGTATCGCGCACGTCGTCTAGCAATCCCGCGAGCTGGAGGGCTGAGCCCTTCTCCCGGTAGACGGCCTTGTGCAGGATCGTCGCGTAGTCGTTCCACTTCTCCAGTGACAGGCCGAAGTAGTCCAGCGAGATCATCGCGGGCAACGGATTGGCGATGTCGTCGACGAAGTCGAGGTTTCCGGCCTCGATGACGCGGTCGACGGTCCAGGATACGATCTCGTGCATCCGCGGCCGGTACCTGTCAATGGCCTTACGCGACAACCAGGGAGCCAAGACCTGCCGGTAGTTCTGCGATTGGGGCGGGTCCATCTCCATCATCCCCATTCGGACCGGGTTGGTCGGCACCGTGACACCGCCGCGTACGACGTTGTCACCGAACGTCAGATCGCGCCCGCAGACGAATGTGTCGTGATCCCGCAGCACACGTTTGGCGTCGTCGTACCGGGTCAGGATGAAGAAGCCGCCGTGCCGGTCACTGTGCGCCACGGGGCAGGTGTGGCGCATGCCGGCGTAGATCTGCCGCCACTGCTCCGCGAACTCCTCAGAATGGTGGTCGAACTGCTCCACAGTGATCTCCGGTTATCGATAGGGCCCCCTCGTCCGGGTGCGAGAGGCGATTTCGCTACCGTATCGAACGGCGTTAGATATAACAAGGCTCCGCCTTCGACGAATTGATGTTGGTGCAGCCCCCGCAGCCGCCACCATGTCGGTGCTCAGCGTTCCGTCATCGCGGTTGGCAGAAGGCTGTTCGTGGCGAGTTGACTGTTGGTCGTCAGTGTCCCTGGGCAGTCGGCGAGCAAAGGCTAGTTACCGATCAGCTGGTGCTTGCGGGATTCGGGCGCCAGGACATGAATACCCACGCTTCTCTCACCACCGACCATCTGACCCACACGCCTCGTCAGGTGTTCGATGTGGGCGCGAACAGTGCTGCATCGAACACACGCAGACGGGGACAGCAACTTCGTCGTTCTCATCGCTTGACGGCCCCGATTGGCGTCGATTATGTTTAATCAAACAATGATCGATTGACGACGTTTGCTAACGCGGTAGGCCGAACGTTCGACGTCGGGACGCCTGCGGTCCTGCACCCCTGCGCGATAGGTGGGAACGATATGACCACGAACATGGTCCGGGGACCCATCGAACTAGCTGGCGTGACTGTTCCGAACGGCGCCGCGAATCTCGACCCTGATCGTTGCGATGACCCCAGCACCTTCAACGTCGGTCGTGACGAGAGGCGCCGGATCTTCGGCGCCGGACTACGCGACTGTGCTGGAGAGCGCCCCGCTGATATGCGCCTGGCGATCGAGGAAATACTCGCCACATTCCCCGATCTGCGCCTCGCCGACGGATCGTCGGCCATCAGGGGGGCTGGTGTGGGCCGCCGGGGCGTGCACCATCTGCCCGTCCAGTTCGTCCCCGTCAGCGAGGAAGCCACCGTATGACCGCGTTGCCCGACAACGAGTTCCTGTCCCACTTCGACGTCTTCAACCCCGACCATTCCCGTCGGAAGTGGGAGATCCTCAGTCAGGCGCGCGAAAAGTGCCCGATCATGACAACCGACGCGGACGGCGGATACCACATCGTCACACGTTACGCCGACATACGCACCGTACTCGAGGATCCCGATACTTACTCCTCGTCGTCGCCGTCGATCAATCCCGCTCCCGTCCGACTGCCGCCGCTCGATTCCGACCCACCCCTGCACTCGGATTTTCGTCAGATCCTCAACCCGTTTCTGTCGCGGAAATATCTGCTCACTAGGGAGCAGGAAATGCGGGACCTAGCCGCCGAGACGATCGATGGGTGGATTGACAAGGGGCAGTGCGAGTTCATCGACGACTTCGCGATCCCGTTCTCCTCGGGTGTGCTCTCCCGTCTCATTTTCGATGAGGGCGATGAGGGACAGATAGCAATCGGCGTAGAGATCATCAACCGAATCGTGAAAGATCAGTCGCCTGAAGCCATGTTCGACATGGCGATGCTGTGTGCGAACTACCTCGTGCGCCGGGAGGACGACGACCGACCGCGCGACGATCTTCTGGGCGCGCTGCTAGATGCACGGGTCGGGGGGCGAGAACTTACCGATGATGAGCGGCTCGGCGTGGTTACGGTCCTCTTCTTCGGTGGCCTCGATACCACCCGCGCAGCGATCGGCAACATCATGGTCAACCTTGTGGCAAATCCTGAACTGGAGGATCGACTACGAAATCCGGCTTGGGTGAGGCACGACATGGACGAGTTTCTTCGTTACGAATCGCCGGTGACGTTCATGGCACGGGTGGTCACTCGCAAGACGGTCCTCGGTGATGTCTCGCTGAATCGAGGGGATCGCGTACTGGTCCACTTCGCCTCTGCCAATCGGGATTCGGCACAGTTCGCCGACGCCGATCGGTTGCGGTTCGACCACCGCCGTGGTGGCAACGCCGCTTTCGGGCTCGGTATTCATCGGTGTGTGGGATCGAACCTGGCCCGCCTCCAGCTGACGATCGCCTGGGACGAACTTCTGAAGCGGTGTACCAACTTTCGGTTGGCTTCAGGCACTGAGATCGAGTACGCAACAGGTCAGGTCCATGGCCCCGAGCACCTACCGATCATCTTCGATCGAGTCTGAGCGAGCGGGTGAGTTTTGGCGGTCGGCCGATTTGGACATCGACCGGGTGGTCGCCGTCAAGAGGACACCGGCGACGAGATCGTCGTCCGGTGCCGGGGTATCCGTCGAGCACGCCTACGTCGAGGTGTCGCGGTAGTTGTCGCGCAGCCGCTGTCGGGACACCTTCCCGGTGACGTTGCGTGGCAGTTCAGCAACGAGCATGAGCCGTTTCGGAAGTTTGAACCGCGCTAGTTTGTCGGCGGCAAAGGTGTGCAGGTCGGCAAGGCTTGGTGCGGTGCCGTCCGCTGGCACCACAACTGCCAACCCGACCTCACCCCACTTGTGGTCTGGTATGCCGACGACAGCGATTTCGGCCACCCCGGGATGCAGGCCAAGGACGGCCTCCACTTCGGCCGGGTAGACGTTCTCCCCGCCTGACTTGTACATCTCCTTGGTGCGACCGACCGGATAGTAGAAGCCATCGGTGTCACGCCAGGCTGCGTCACCGGTACGGAACCAGTCGCCGGTAAAAAAGTCTTCGCGATCCTTACGCCAATAACCCACCGTGATGCTCGGTCCGCGCAGCCAGATCTCACCGGTCTGGCCGTCGGGCACATCGTTGCCCAACGAGTCGACCAAGCGGATATCGGTGTGGACCGCGCCACGACCCGTGGAACCCTGCAATGCTTTGGGTAAGGACGCCGCCTCGTCGTCCAGTGCCGTTGCCAAGGGACCCATCTCGGTGCCGCCGTACTGGGGCTGGAGTGGGATGCCACGGTCGGCCCAGGTCTGGAGCAATTGGGGCGTTGCGATCGCTCCGGCGATGAGGAAGTGACGCGCATGGCTGAAGTCGGCCTCGGTGAACTCCGGCAGACCGGCCATCGCCTCGTACATTAGTGGGATCGCGGCAAAGTGAGTGACCGGCGGCGTGGAACCGGTAAGCGCAGCTAGCACCCGGTCGGCTACGAACCTGGTCATGGTCGTGACTGCACCACCGAAGTACAGGATCGGGTTAGCCAGCACGTTCAGACCGCCGGCGTGAAACAGCGGCATGGGGTTCAGTTGGTGGCAGTCCGGCTGGGAGAAACCGGTGGTGTGGGCGCCGTTTAGCGCTTGCCAAGCGAGTGTGCCGTTAGTGGACAAGGCGCCTTTCGGCTTGCCGGTGGTGCCGGAGGTATAGAGGATATGGGTTGCGTCGTCGAGGCTGATGTCGCGCCGCGGCGACAGGTAACCGGCGGCCGCAACAGCTGCCTCGAAGTCCACAATCCTGGCATGGGAGTCTGTGCACCACGCTAGCCGCCGCCGGATGTTTGCCTTATCGGCCACTTCTGCGGCCGCCTCCGCCCATACGGAGTCGTGCACGATTACCGTGGGCCCGGCATCGATGCAGATCTCTGCGATCTCGTACGTCGTCAGCCGCCAGTTCAGCGGCACGAATAGCGCCCCGAGCCGCATGGCCGCGAACTGGGTCTCGAAGACACGCGGGTCGTTCTCGGCAATCACGGCGACGCGGTCGCCCTTGCCGACGCCGAGACCTCTCAGCACCTCGGCGATTCGGCCGACCCGAGTGTCCAGCTCGCTCCAACTGACGCTCCAGCCGTCCTCGACGCGGCTCAGGGCCATCGCGTCCGGCCGGTGCGCGGCGTGATAGGCAACCCAGTCGTGACCACCGAATCCCATGCTCCGCTCTCCGATCAGCTGTGTTTAGCGGTTTTGGTGTCCCCGTTGCCCAAACTAGCCCAATGCTGTTAGGTTTAGCTAGCCACGTCGTCGGCTGACGGCCGCGTTCGCGAGCCGGCGGCGAAGAGGAGCGGACGCCATGGGGCCGATTGCAGAGCGGGATCGAAGCTGTCGCAAACGCCTCGTTGCTCACCGCAGCACCGGAGTGTCGCCAACACAGATCAGGATCCCGTCATGGCATTTCATCATGTCGCCGTCGCGTCGAAGGATGTCAAGAAATCCCATAAGTTTTACACCGAGGTAATGGGCTTCACGCTGAAGAAGGTGGTCAAGCGTCAGACACCGGAGGGTGGCTGGACCAAGCACATCTTCTACGACACCGGGGACGGTGAACTGTTCGCGATCTGGGACCTCCGGGGCATCGAGGGGGTCGTCGTCGAAGCAGGCCAGTGGCAGGGCGGCATGGGCGGCGGCCTGCCCTACTGGATCAACCACATTGCTTTTGCCTGCGGCGACATCGGCGGCCTGGAGGAACGCAAGCAGCGCTGGCTTGACCACGGCTACAACGTGGCCGAGGTCAAGCACGAGTTCATTCACTCCATTTACACTCGGGACCCTGACGGCACACTGGTCGAGTGGACCTTCGACACGCAGCCGCTGACTGAGGCCGATGAGCAGGAGGCCGTCAAGCTGCTTGCCGACGACACCCCGGCCCAGGTTCCCGATTACGAGAGCGTGAATCACCGGTCGCCGTATTTCGCCGTGCGCCTCGAACTGGAGAAGCGGGACGCAGAGCTGGCCGCGGCTGGCTCTTCCGCGGAAATCAATCAACGTTAGCTTGGTTGCGAGGTCGGTGGGGTTCCGAGGTCAGCTAGCTCGCCTGGTGGTTCCTGCGGATTGCCTGGCAAGGAATTTAGGAGGGAAGACGGCGAAAACATGGCCACAATGACGATCAACGGGAACAGCGTCCGCGGTCAATCGACCTACGATGTCATCAATCCTGCGACAGGCAACGTGCAGGCTCAAGCGCCGGACTGCTCGGCGGAACAACTCAACGAAGCACTCGAAGCGGCGGAAGCCGCTGGGAAGTCGTGGCGGACGAACGAAGACGAGCGACGTAAAGCGATGCTGCGGCTCGCGGACGCGGTTGCCGCCGCGCGCGAGGATCTTAAGACGGCGTTGATCGCAGAGACGGGGAAGCCTACATCGCTGGCGGCCACTGAGCCGGACATATGTGTCGCGTGGTTGCAGGTGTTCGCCGGAATGGAATTTCCGCGGCGCGTCCTGCAGGACGACAGCAATGCATTGATCGAAGTAGCGCATCGACCTATCGGTGTTGTTGGTGCGATCACGCCGTGGAACTTCCCATTAGGTCTGGCGATGTGGAAGATCGCACCCGCGTTGCTCGCCGGCAACACCGTCGTCGTCAAGCCCTCACCGTTCACGCCGATGGCTACTCTGTTGTTGGGTGAGATCATGGGCGAAGTGCTGCCGCCGGGCGTGGTGAATGTGGTCTCCGGTGGAGACGATCTTGGACGTGCACTGGTCGCCCACCGGCTTCCCCGCAAGATCACCTTCACGGGCTCGGTCTCCGGTGGCAAGAGTGTTGCGGCCACGGCAGGCGCCGACCTCAAGAGGCTGACGTTGGAGCTTGGGGGCAACGACGCGGCTATCGTCCTGCCCGATGCTGACCTGGCATCGGTGGTCCCGAAGATTCTCGACACCGCTTTCTTCAACACGGGTCAAGCATGCGCGCTGCCCAAACGTGTCTACGTGCCTGACTCGCTATACGTCGAGGCGGTCGAGGCGTTTGGCGCGGGGGCTGCCGGGATCGCCGTGGGCGATCCGACCGATGCGAACACGCAGATGGGGCCACTTTCCACCCGGCCTCAATTCGAACGGGTCAAGGGCTTGGCCGAGGACGCCGTCGCACGGGGGGCGCGGGTCGTCACCGGCGGTAGCGCGATCAGTGGGCCGGGTTACTACTTTCAGCCCACCATCCTGGCAGATATCACTGAGGGTGTTGCCGTCGTCGATGAGGAGCAGTTCGGCCCGGTACTGCCGATCCTGCGCTACTCGCGGATCGACGATGCGGTCGAGCGGGCGAACAGGACGATGTACGGCCTGTGCGGTTCGGTGTGGGGCGCGGACGAGGACACGGCGCGCGACATCGCCGGGCATCTCGAATGCGGCACAACGTTCGTAAACACCCATGCAGCATTGCTGCCGACGGTGCCTTTCGGCGGCGCCAAGTGGAGTGGCGTTGGTGTAGAGAACGGGGTGGACGGACTCGTGGCGTTCACGGAGCCACAGGTGGTTCATACCGCACGCGACTGATGCCCCCACTGCTCTTGTCGTCGCGACGCGGCGACATGCAGTTCGGGAGAGGACGAGACCAAAACGACTAGAAAACAGCCGACGGACATTCTTACGGAGTCCCCAACACTTAGCGGAGCGAGGGTGCGAACGTTGAAGGTCGGGCTGCTTGCACCCGCATTTCCGCCGGTCGATGCGGCGCTCGAGGCTGTCAGGCGCGCTGAGCGCATGGGCTGGGACTTCGTCGATTACCCGGACCAGCTTGTCTCGACGAACCCGTATGGTCAGCTCGGGCATCGACCTGTCCCCTAGGGTCGCGTGTGTACTTCGTGATTAAAGGAAAGTGGGGAAGTCGTGGTTACACGTCGGCGTCGGCGTATCTTTATCTCACCGACACGGGTGGTTGCGACCCGATGATTCTGCGGCACTGGCGAGCTGGACTGTGGTCACCTCGGTGCGTGCGGCGGCCGAGAACCCGCAGCCGGCGATCGACATTGGCGAAATCCTCACCAAACTGGTTGAGCGGCATGGCAGGACGTGCTTGATGCCGCCGCCGCCTTCGTCACGCGGCGACGTGCAAATCGATTCCCTCGCTGACGCCCGAGCATTTGTCCTCAGTGAGGAAAGTCTGGAACAACTGCTGGCCGAGCAGTTCGAGTGCACATTCTGCTGGACCAACCGCGCGGGCGAGCCGGTCGCTTTGACCGAGGCGTTCGTTTACGCCGAGGGTGCGATCTGGATGTGCGCCGAGGAATCCCGGGTGCGGGTCAAAGCCATTGTGCGCGACCCCCGCTCGTGTGTCGTGGTCTCCTCGGTCGGCACTTCGATGGGTCACTCGAAGTCGGTGTCCTACAAGGGAGTCAGCGAAGTCGTTCGTGATCGCCAGCGGATCCTGTGGTTCCTGACCGAGATCGCCAAACGCTATGACCCTCATGACGAGCAAGCCCAGGAGGCCCACGTCCGCGCCGCCGACCACCCGGGCCGGGTGGTGATCAAGTTCGTCCCCACGGTGACCACCAACGCCTTCGACGGACACCGGGCCCGCAAGCGAAGGAAAGCTGAGGAGCGATGAGCGAGATGGCCAGCACGCCCAACTCCCGGCACAGCACTGTTCAAACCGACGACCCGTCGTTGGCTTTCGATCGACGCGAGCCCTGACCGTGCACTCGAGGCCATTGCGGTTCCCGGTGTCGGACTGGGTGGCGCACCATGCGTCGGTCCGGCCCCAGGCGATCGCGCTGGGCAGCGCGGACACCGGCGAGCAGGTGAGCTGGGCGCAGCTGGAACACCGGGTGGGGCTGACGGCGGCCAGACTGCGGGTCGAGGGGTTGCGCCCCGGGGACCGGCTGGCTGTGGTGGCCGACAATGACCCGAGGGGTTTCATACTGCAGTTCGCCGCGATGCGAGCGGGCGTGGTGATGGTTCCGCTGAACTGGCGACTGGTGATCGAGGAGATGTGCCATCAGTGCGCCGACGCCGCCGTATCCGCGTTGACGCATGACGCGCCGTGGTCCGGGCCGGCGAGGCAGGTCGCCTCGGATGCGGGGGTGCGGCGGGTTCTCGAACTGGAAGCCCTGACCGGCACCCAGCACGGCGACGGGTTGGCTCCGATGCCGCCACAATCGCCGGACCCCGACGTGGTCACCCACATCCTTTACACATCGGGTACCACCGGCAGGCCCAAAGGAGCGGTGGTCTCCCACGCCTCGATGATGTGGAACGCGTTCAACATTCTCAGCGCAACCCAGGTCGCGGCGCCCGGCGTGCACATGCTCAACCCCATGCCCCTGTTCCACGCCGGCGGGCTGAACGTGCTGGCCAACCCGATCTTGATGCACGGTGGGCGGGTCACCACGATGGCCCGCTGGAATCCCGCGGCGATCCTGGCTTACATCGGCGACCACGCCCATGCGGTGACCCACCTGACCACCGCGCCGTCCCTGCTGCAGATGCTCGTTGACGACCCGGCGTTCGCCGCGACCGACTTCGGCACCATGCGCAAGATGGTCATCGGCGGCGGGGCGACCAAGCCGGACCTGCTGCGGGCGTTTGCGGCCAAGGGCGTCGCGTTGCACCCGCAGTACGGTGGCACCGAGACTGGGCCGGCCGCATTGGTGCTCGACGACGGGCTCGAGCGGGCGTTATCGGGCACCTGCGGCAAGCCGGTGCTCCACACCGCGGTGCGGGTGGTCGACCCCGACTCCTTGACCGACGTCGCCGACGGCACGGTCGGTGAGCTGTGGCTTAAGGGGCCCGCGGTCACCCCCGGCTACTGGAACCTGCCCAATGAACAACACTTCGTGGACGGGTGGTTCCGCACCGGCGACGCCGCCCGCCGCGACGCCGACGGCTACTTTCACATCGCGGGCCGCTATAAGGACATGTACAAGTCCGGCGGGGAGAACGTCTACGCGGCCGAGGTGGAGAATGTTCTCATAGACCTGCCCGAGGTCGCCGACGTGGCGATCATCGGCGTGCCCGACCCGAAGTGGGGCGAGGTCGGCCTGGCGGTCGTCGTGGCTGCCCCAGGCGCCGAAATCACCCTGGACGGA
This sequence comes from Mycobacterium talmoniae, assembly GCF_001854525.1. Taxonomy (NCBI): domain Bacteria; kingdom Bacillati; phylum Actinomycetota; class Actinomycetes; order Mycobacteriales; family Mycobacteriaceae; genus Mycobacterium; species Mycobacterium talmoniae. The sequence goes on along the minus strand of NZ_MLQM01000001.1, from coordinate 62,062 downwards.
CTGCGTGCGGCCTGCGCAGGCCGCATCGCCCGCTACAAGCACCCACAGCACCTCGACCTCGTCGACGCACTGCCCCGCAACGCCACCGGCAAAGTGTCCAAGCCCGCCCTACGGGAGCGCTACCAGTCGCTAGCCTCACTCGCCCGCGATACCCCCTGCGAGGAGCCGTCCACACAATTTCCCACGTGATAAAGGAGAGCGCCGTGTCTGTAGCCCGTAACCGAGAACTGCTCCTGCGCTACTGGAATGCGTTCGCTGCTAAGGACGTGCAGTCGGCGGCGGCGTGCTTCACCGACACATCCGCTGTGAGGATCTCGCGATCCAGCAGATCCACCACGGAAAAGACGCTGTTCGGGCCTTTTGACACCCGTAGTTCGACGCAGCGGGCGACTCCTTCAAGGCCGTGCAGGAGAGCCTCGTCGTCGACGAGCGGGGCTGCAGCTTCGAGTGGACCGTCTCCGGTGTCATCGAGGGCAGCTTCGGAATTTTCAGCGGCCAGTCATTCAGCATCCGCGGGATCTCCGCAGGAGTCATCCGTGACGGTCTGATCGCTCACAACCGTGACTATCGGAACCTCGCCGGCGTGCTACGCCAGGTGTCCCCGGCGAGCTGGCGCTCAGGAACATCGGCGCCTACTCGACGAGCAAGGGTGCGATCACCCATTTGACGCGGATTCTGCAGCGCGAGCTGCGGGGAACGGGCGTGCGTGCCCTTCCCGTGCTACTTGGCGGCGTCGAAGGACCGCGCGCGACATCGCCGGGCATCTCGAATGCGGCACAACGTTCGTAAACAGCCATGCAGCATTGCTGCCGACAGTGCCTTTCGGCGCCAAGTGGTGTGGTGTCGGTGTGGAGAACGGGGTGGACGGATTGTTGGCGTTCACGCAGTCGCAGGTGGTTCATACCGCCCGCGTCTGATGCGGTCTGTATCGGCGGGGTTGGCCTTGGAGTTCTTGTCGAACCGCTGATCGGGGTCACGCCATTCTTCCCAGAAGAGCAGGCGCGCACGGAAGCCGGGGTGGTTCACCCGATCCAGCGCCGTGAGCCCGGCGTTGGCGATGGTCGGGATGCCGACTAGCTTGTGGAAGAACCGACCGCGGCGGTACTCACGACCCCACGTCGCCTGGACGCGCTGCTGATAGTTGGTGAAATCGTCGGGCCCACCGTTGGTTAACGCCGCGATAGCGCACTCACCGGCAGCCAGCCCGGACTGCAGCGCCTTGGAAATACCTGCGCCTGACACCGGCCTGGCAGCACCGAGGGCGTCGCCAGCGAACAGCACGCCCGGTCGCCATGGAGGCCACGCGGTGAAGCCCATCGGCAGCCGCCAGGCTTGCAGGACCTTAGATTTCTTCAGCTCCTCGATCGGTGGCAGCTCCCATTCGGTGGGCAGAGTGTCGAGGAAATCACCCAGAAATTCGGTGGCGTTAATGGCCTGCCAGTTTTTGTAGCTGTTGACGTAGCCGAGCCCGATATTGACGCGGCCCTCGCCGAGTGGGAAGACCCAGCCGTATCCGGGGAGCTGATCGCCTTGGAACCTCAGCTTCAAATAGATGTCGAGGCTGTCAGCATCGAGCCGGTTGGCCGACATCTCGGCGCGGATCGCGATCGCGGTGTAGCTCTTGTGCGGTGGGGCCAATCGGAGTGCCCGCCGCACGGGTGAGTAGGCGCCGTCGGCGGCGATCACAGCGTCGGCGGCTACCTTCTCCCCATTCTTGAGCGTCACCCCGCTGACCCTGCCGTCGCCATCGATGATCGGCCCGGTGACCTCAGCGGACTGGCGCACTGTCGCACCCGCGGACTCGGCGTTGTTGAGCAGCAAAGTGTCCAGCGTGCTGCGACGGACGACGTGACCGTGGTCGGGCATCCCGGGGCGACGTGGGAACGACAAATCCCATTCGGTAGGGCTGAAAATCTTGGCTCGGTTGACGCGGTGGAACTTGGCGACTTCGCCGGCGAGGCCCATTTTCTGCAGGTAGCTGACGGCGCGGGGAGTCAGACCGTCGCCGCAGGGTTTGTCGCGCGGAAAGCTCGCCTTGTCCAGAACAACCACCCGAGCCCCGGTCTGGGCGGCCTGCCATGCCGCCGCCGAACCCGCCGGGCCACCGCCGGCAACCACCAGATCGTATCGCTGCACCACTCGGCCGCCTCCCGCAACATTGCCAACTTTTTTAATTGAGAATAGACCTGCCAGAGTTGCATGGTGGCGGGGCTGGCGTCGACCTGCAACGGCGGCGTCGTGGCTTGGTGCGGAAGCCGTTCGAAGGGCCGGCACTGTGTCGTAGCCCGCTGCCTCGACGACGGCGGCGAGCAGGGCGTGGGGGATATACATCTGCGCCAGGTGCTGGAGACCTTGTGTCACATCGCCCCTGGTGGGTGCGTAGGCAGGTTCACGGCCGCCTGGTTCACCGGTCGATTACCTCGACGAACTGGACGCGGCCGGGATACCGGCAGACCGGCGTGTCGTGTCTGCACTGGGTCCGAAGGTGCTCGCGCTCGCCGCCCAGCGCAACGCTGCGCACGTCCCTATTTGACGGCTCCGGAACACATCACACTTGCGCGAACTGATCGGTGCTGCAGCGTTGTTGGCACCCGAGCACAAGGTGGTGCTGTCATCCAACGACGATCAAGCACGTGCCATCAAGCGTAAGACGGTGGCGCGTATATGGGTTTGACGGATTGCCGCATCAGTTGGAGGCGGCTGGTTTTCCCGCCGATGACATCACCAAGCCGGGTAGCGACAGCTTCATCGACGCCGTCGCTACCCACGGCGACGTCGACGACATAGCCCGGCGCCTCAACGAACATCGTGCCGCGGGTGCCGACCATGTCGCGATCCAGGTGCTTGGCGGCTGGGACAGGTTGCTGCCCACACTGACCGACCTAGCAGGACCGCTGGGCCTGAGCGCTAACCGGTAGCCGCGACCCGCGGCGGGACACCCGAGCCTGGCGTCTTCGTCGGCAGGACGCTGTCCCTCGTTCGTATCGCCGATTCGGTACGGGACGGGGTTCAGCACCGTGCCATCCGCCCGGAAATGCAGCGGCAGATTACAAATCAGCTACGTGTCCCACGGCGATGTCGTTCGCGCGCACGCGCACATCCCTGCCACCACGGCGGCTGGCTTAACCGCCCGCGACTTTGATCGGCGCGGCGCTGACGCGCATCCGACGACCACAGCGCCGAGGTTGACTCAGGTAGGCTCCTTTTCGGTGATCGCCTTCGCCGCCGATCCCAGACATGCCAGCGAGGTGCCGACGAACAGGACCGTGGCCAATGACGAGATCTTGCCGCGGCGCCTGGCGATCCCGACGGCCACGATGTCGGCTACATCGCATACCGCGGCGATCCCCAGCATCTTGCGTCGAGACGTCCCATTGGTGACCACGGGGCCTGCGGCCAAAGCGAAGTCACGCGTACCACCCAGGCGCAGGTACAAGGCGGCACTGACGTCCTTCGACGCATCGATGCCGAACAGCTTTCCGACGGTGATCGGCATCAGCCAACTACTGGCTCCGATGACCGATCGCACGACGGCCAGGGTGTTCACTGTGGCGGTAGGCATGCTGGATTCCTGTCTCTCTGCGCCCAACACGATGCGGGGTGATGTGCCGGAGGTCGTCGGATGATCCACACCGACTTAGCTTTCGGGCTGCCTGTCCTGAGATCGCGGACGTCCGACCGATTGGTCACGCCGGGGTATGCGGATTTCCGTACCGGAAGCTTACCAAGCGACGCTCGGTTATTGTGATGTTGGGTGCTGGCAGCGTCTCTCATGTGGCGCTTCCGCCCCAGCCGTAGCGTGCGCCGGGGCGGACCCATTCGGAGTGCAGCGAATCGACTGACTGACGCCCTTCAACGATGGCGATCTCGAGCCGCCGCGGCGAGTTTGCGTCGCCGATCACTCGCACCACAGGGCACGTGCCCGCCAGTTCCTGCTGCAGTTCCCGATCTGGAATCCCTCCGCTCATCAGGACGACATCATCGAAGGCGACTTCCTGCATCCGGTGCGGGGCCTCAAATGGCGCCACTTCGGCCGATCCTGGCGTCAGCCGGTGGAGTACCGTTCGTGGGAAAAATGTGAAGTCGCCCTGCAACAACTTCGCCAGAAGCGGGCTGCCGATCATCTCCCAGCGCATCTCCAGGTTGGCCGCTACTAAGGCGTATCGGCTCACCATCAGCACCCGGTGGCCAGTGTCGATGAGCCGTTGTGCGACGTCGATGCTCTCATAGTGGCCGATCTCATCGAGCAGCAACACGGTGTGCCCGAGGTTAGCTCCATGCAGGACATCGCAGCCGGTGTGGACGGCGACCTGGTCGATGCCGGGAAGTGGCAGGCTGGGTCGCAGAGTCTGGAATCCGTCACGGCGCGGGGTAATACCTGTCGCGACGACCACCGCATCGGGTACCAGCCCCCGTACCGCCTGGGCGTCGGCGCGGGTGCGCAGCCGGACGTCAACGGCGTGCAATTGCATCTCGTTGGCGTAGAAGGCCAGCAAGCCGGCCACCTCGGGTCGGGTGGACGGCACCAGCCGCAGCTGCCCACCCAGCGTGTCATCAGCTTCCAGCAGAGTCACACGGTGGCCGGCGATCGCGGCGCTGCGTGCCGCCTCCAGGCCCGCCGGGCCGCCCCCGACCACGACCACACGCAGTCCCGGTGCGTGCCGTGAAATGGCAGCGTCACCGTGCGTCAACTCGCGGCCCGAGGCGGGGTTGATGGTGCACATAGCCCGCCCACGGGTGTTCAGCCCTCCAGCGCAGCTCTGCAGGCATGCGATGCACGGGCGGATCTCGGTGCTGCGCCCGCTGACCGTCTTGGTGATCAGTTCGGGCTCGGCCAACGTGGCGCGGACCATCGAAACGAGATCAGCGACGCCAGAGGCCACTAGCTGATCGGCCTGTTGCAACGTGGTGATGCGGCCGGCGACGATCGTTGGCAGCGAGGTGGCGCGGGTCATCCGCTCGCTGATAGGCAGCATGTATCCCGGGGCTAGATGGGCGCCGCCGATCAGCAGATCGCGGGCGTAATGCGACCCGAGCGATACGTCCACGAAGTCGATCACGCGGTCACGTTCCAGCATCGAGATGAGTGCGATCAGATCGGACGGAGTGGTTTGGTCCTCCGGACCGTCGGGGGATATCCGTAGGCCAACCGGATAATCCGGTCCAACCGCGGCGCGTACCTCCCCGAGAACCTCCACGAGGTAGCGTGCGCGATTCTCCAACGGCCCGCCGTAGTCGTCGTTGCGCAGATTGGTCGCAGGCGACAGAAAGCTGGAGAAGAGGTAGCCATGTCCCGCGTGCAGTTCGATGCCGTCGATGCCTCCTTCGCGGGCCCGGAGAGCAGCCCCGACGAAGGATTCAGTCAACTCGTCCATCATGGGGCGCGTCATCGGTATGGGCAGCATGCCCAGCCCCGGGTCGGGGACGTGCGACGCGGCCCAGGGCGCCGAGCTGTCCAAGGTCAGCTGCGTCGGACCGCCGTGCCAGATCTGCTGAAACAGTCGCATCCCCTTCGCGTGAACTGCAGTGGTGAGCTTCGTTAACCCTGGCAGGGCGCGGTCATTGCTCAGGTCGAGCATCGCAGGGGAACTCCAGTGGATCTGCGCGACGTCGGCGAAGGCGAGCGCGACACCGCCCTGAGCACGGGCGAGCAAGAACGCGATCATGTCGTCGCTCACCAACTGGTCCACTGCGAGCCCACTGCCCTGGGAGGTGCGCACCACCCGGTTGCGCAGCTGCACGGGCCCGATCGCCATTGGGCTCAGGACATGCTGGTAAGCGCTCATCGGGGGACCGGAGTGAACATCACCTCGAGCTTCGCGGGCCCACGGGTGTTGCCGCCCCCGCCCCATTCGACAGCCGTGGGGCCGCCCTCGCCGGAGAGGGTGTAGTCCGGGATGGTGGCGAGAATCTCCTCGAGCACGATCAACATCTCGGTCACCGCGAGATACTCGCCAAGGCACCGGTGATACCCGGAACCAAAGGTCAGGTGCTGGTTCGACGGGCGATCGATATCGAAGGTGAACGGGTCGGGGAATTTCGCCGGGTCGCGGTTGGCGGCACCGAAGTTGAGCATCACTTTATCGCCACGGCGTAACTGTGCACCAGATCGAGCGTGGTCATTGACGGCGGTGCGGGCCATATGGATGATCGGCGGGTCGATGCGCAGCGACTCGTGCACCGTGGCGCTCATCATGGTGGGATCGGCCAGTAGACGGTCCTTCAGGCCGGGCTCAGTGGCGAGACGAAACAACATGCTGCCGATGCCGTGCACAGTGGTCTCGTGTCCAGCCACCACCACCAGTTGCACCATGCCCAGCGCGGTCGCCGGCAGGATCTCTTCGTTGTTGATGCGGGCGTTCACGAGTTTGCTCAACGTGTCGTCGCGTGGATGGGTACGCCGATTGTTGATCAGTTCTTCAAGCCATGACTCCAGCTCCTTGGCGGCCGCCATCTTGGCCTCGATGCCAGCCTTCGCCGACGAGAGGAAATTGCCGGTGAGCTCGCGCACGCCCGTGCATTCCTCGGGCTGGAGACCGAGGGCGGCGCCGATGGCAAGCGGCGGCACGATCTCGGCCACCGAACGCACCAGATCGGCATGCCCATCGGCCGAGAACGCCGCGATACACTCCCGCACGATGCCGCGAAGCCGTGACTCTAAGGCAGCGATCGCAGGCTTGGTGAAGAACGGCATTATCAGTTTGCGGTATGGCGTGTGCTCTGGCGGGTCGAGTTCGGCCGGGATGACCGGCATCGATGCACCTGTCGGGGGGATCATGATGCCCCCGGTTGTGGTGTAGCGCTGATGATCACGCGCCGCGTCGAGGACACCTTCGTAGGTGGCGAGCAGCCAGAAACCACCGTATTGCTCACTCCACCCGATCGGGCATCGCTGACGAATGTCCGCAAGGGCTTCGTGCAGGCGTGATTTGACGACGGGGTCGGCGAAGTCGTAGTCGATCGCCGGACAGCGCACGGTCCTCGGGGCGTTAGCTGTCATCAATTTCTCCTTAAGCCTGGCTATAATCAAACGGTGTTTGGCGAGCGGAGTCAAGGGAAAATCGTTCGTTCGGCATCCGACGGCGCGTCGTGACGTGAGCCAGGATGTTAGTTCGACGACCAATCTCGGCGGCCGGGTGAAGCTGGGTTATTTCGGCCCGATCAGGGCGCGGCTTTCAGGTGGTGCTTCTGTCCCAGCCGTAGCGTTGACTTACGCGTAAGCTACCCGTAAGTTTACCGGCGTGCAGGAGCACGTACCCGTGGCCGAATCGCCGGACACGACCGCCACGGGACTGACTCACGAGCGGATCGTGGACGCGGCATCGGACCTGATCGCGGCCGAGGGGTTCCGTGGGTTAAGCATGCGCAAGCTGGGCGACCGGCTGGGCTGCGCGGCGATGTCGCTGTACCGGTACTTCGCGACCAAGGAGGAGCTGCTGAGCGTGCTGGCCGATCAACTGGTCGCAGAGATCGAGCTGCCGGATCGCGAGGCCGCATGGGACACCCGGATCATTGAGTACTTCGTCAACGTCGAGCAGCTCTTCCAGCGCCACCCCGAATTGGCGGAGATTTCCACACGACAGCACCTCAACTCGACGTCGGCATTTCGCGGGGTGGAGATGGTGCTTGGCGCACTACGCGAGGCTGGGCTGGACTCGGAGCAGGCAGTCAGTGCGTGGTACGCGCTGACATTCTTCACCGCGGGGTTCTCCTACCGGCGCGCGACCGAGCACGCGGACCGGGATCGCGACGGCGGACGTCGCCGTCGCATCGGTGCGCTTCCGCGTGAGGAGTTCGAGCACTTCCACGAGATCGCCGCGATGTACACAGGTGGGCTGTCGGATCGGGATTTCGAGTCGGCGCTGCGTGTGGTGCTGGCCGGGGTCGCAACCCTGGGGAAGGAGTCGCGCCGATGACTGAGCTGTGGCCCGTTACCGAACGGGACGAGGTGATCGAGGATCTCAGCGCGTTCGTGATCGCGGGTCGTGTGAAAGCGTCCCCACAAGGCCGCTATGAGACCGATGAGCGCTCGCCTCGGCAGGGCGTCGCCGACGGCGCGGAGGCCGAGCGGCTCGGCTTCCGGCGCATTTTCCTCTCGGAGCGGTGGAATTTGAAGGAGGCCGGCGCCATCCTTGGCGGCGTCGGCGCACTGACGTCGCGCGTTGAGCTCGGCACCGGTGTGGTGCCAGCATTCGCGCGGCATCCGATGCATGCTGCGGCGTTTGCGTCGACGATGCAGGCGGCGTACGGGCCGCGGTTCGTCCTTGGCCTCGGCCGCGGTGGCGGTGGCGGTGCCGGGTACGAGCATCGGAACGGCTTTGGCGCACTGGAGGATTACGTGCGCATCGTGCGGCGACTGTGGGCGGGGGAGCAGGTCGACTACGACGGTCCCGCCGGGTCGTTTACCCGCCTGAAGATGGACGACCGGCACGATGGACCCGATCCACAGGTGTGGTTCGGGACGTTCGGGCTGCCGCGCGGCGCGATGGCTGCCGCGCGGGTCATGGACGGCGTCTTGCTGATCCCCAACCTGACGCCGGACGCGACCCGCGATGCCGTGGCACGCCTCCGCGAGGCGTGTGCGGCAGTGGGTCGCGACCCTGCAACCCTGCGGGTCGCGCAGTGCGTGATCACCGCGCCCGAGCTCGATGACACCGAGACGCGGCAGATCTGCCACGCGCGGACGCTTACCTACCTCCAGGCGCCCGGCTGGGGTGACACGTTGTGCGACATGAACGGTTGGGACCTCGGGACGCTTGAGCGGATCCGGTCGCAGGACGTACTGCAGGGCCACGACTCGATTGCCGACTCGGTCTTCCACCGCGCGCAGATGAAAGAGCCGGCCCGGGCCGTGCCGGACACCTGGATGGAGGAGTCGTGCGCGATCGGGTCGGTCGCGCACTGCGTCGACCGGTTGCGCGTCTACCGCGATGCCGGTGCCGACGAGATCGTCACATACGGCTCGACGCCCGCGCAGAACGCCGCGCTGGCCGAGGCCTGGAGAAACCGAGGACGGAAAGCATGAGTGCAATGACACCCGTCGGTGACCGGTTGCTCGGCAAGGTGACGGTGATCACCGGCGCGGGCAGCGGGATCGGCGCCGCGATGGCCGCGGCCATGCGCGCGCAAGGCGCACGCGTGGTCGTGACATCAGCGGACAACAGAACGACGTCGCCCGCGAACTCGGCCACGGCGCGATCGCCGTCCACGTCGACGTCAGCGACGACGACTCGGTTGCCGCGATGATCACCGCGGCCCGTGATGCCTTCGGCGGCGTCGACGTCTTGTGCAACAACGCCGGGGTGGACGGCGACATCGTGCCGACCGCGGACTGCTCGCTGGAGAACTTCGAGCGAGTCCTCGCCGTCAACACTCGCGGCGTGTTCCATGGGCTGCGGCACGCGATCCCCGCCATGCTCGAACGTGGCGGTGGGTCGGTGATCAACACCGCATCGGTCGGCGGGCAGGTGTCGTTTCCGTTCCTGGCGGCCTACTGCGCGAGCAAGGCGGCCGTGCTCGCCCTGACACGGTCGGTGGCCATTGAATACGGGACGCAAGGCATCCGCAGCAACGCGATCTGCCCCGGCGTCGTGCGCACTGCGCTTCTGGAGTCGATTCAGCACCGTGACCCGGAAACGGCCCAAGGGCTGATCGCCAACGCCGAAGCGATGACCCCGCTCGGCCGACTGGGCAGTCCCGGCGAGATCGCGACGATGGCGGTGTTCCTGGCCAGCGACGAGTCGTCCTTCCTGACCGGTGCGGCGTTGGCCGTAGACGGCGGATACACGGCGGCATGACGATGAGGAACGAGACCCTCGAGGGTGGAACCTACGACGTGATCATTGCCCCCGTTCCTGGGCAGCTGACGCGATGAGTCCCGTCGACTCACGCTTTACCCGGCTCGACGCGAGCTGGGTGGACCGGGTACTGCGCGAGGGCGGCCACACCGGCGCGAGGGTCACCGCGGTGACGCCCGAGCCATTGGCCTCCAGCGGCGCGACCACCGAAATGGCGCGCCTGCGGCTCGAGTACGCCGACGGTGAGCCTGGACCGGCGTCACTTGTCGGCAAGCTCCGCGGCCAAGACGACCTGCGCCGCCAGATCGACGCGGCGATGGGCCTGTTCGATCGCGAGGTGCGCTTCTACCGTGGGCTCGCCGGCGATCTGCCGGTCGACACCGCTGCGGTCTTCCACACCGGCGATGGCCACCAGACACCGCTGCTGCTCGAGGATCTGGCCGGACTGCGGCTCGGTGACCAGGCGGCCGGGCTGAGCGTCTCCGACGCCGAGCAGTGCCTGGATGCGCTCGCCGCGCTGCACGCCGCGTACTGGCAGTCGCCCACGTTGCAGACCCCCTGGCTGACCAACCCCTGCGAGGGCATGTTCCGTCAGATGACGGCGCAGCTTATGGTCAGCGGCGTCGGTGCACTCGACGCCTACGCGTCGTCTGGCCAGCGCGGCCAGATTCCGACCGACCCGGCCCGCTGGGAGAAGTTGATCGCGAGGCTCGGCGACGGCCCACACACGCTGGTCCACAACGACTGCCGGTTGGACAACATCTTTTTCCGCCACGATGGCCGGCCGGTGGTGGTCGACTGGCAGACGCTTGCCACCGCGCGCGCCAGCATGGATGTTGCCAACCTGCTCGGCGGCAGTATGGAACCCGATGACCTGTCGACCAACTGGGAACGGCTGCTCCGCCGCTATCACGACGGACTTGTGCAGGGAGGGGTCGAGGGCTACAGCTTCGACGAGCTGCTGTTGCACTACCGCCAGAACCTCATCTGGCCCCTCGGACAAGGCCTGGCATTGATCGGCGCGCTGAAGACCAACGACACCCGCGGTGTCGGCCCGAAGAATGTCATGCGCGCGCTGGCGCACGTCGCCGAGCTTGACGCATTCGCCGCGCACACCGAAGCCTGACCACGCTCCCGCAAGACGGAGGAGGAATCCGCTCATGCTCGAAACCTGTGTCGGTGTCTGGACCGATAGCCACTTCCCGGCCGGTGCCATCGCCGACCAATGCTGCGCCCTGCAAGACAGCGGCCACGTCGATGGCGTGCTCATACCCGACCAGCTTGCCGGCTTTGCGCCACAACAACTGTGGACCCCGGAGAACACCCCGCTCGCAGGGTTGATCGGGGACCCCGATTCGGCGATGGACGCGTTCATGGTCGCGCCGTATATCCACGCGGCGGCACCGAAGCTGAACCTGCATCTGACGTCCGACAGCGTCCGACGTGGACCAGCAGAGCTGGTGCAGTCGATGCTGACGCTCGCGCACTTGACCGAAGGGCGTGCGAACTTCCAGATCGGCAGCGGAGAGCTCAAACAGACCGGGCCGTTCGGACGTCCCACCAACCAGGGGATGTCGCGGATGAAGGACCTGTTCCAGATCTACCGGCAGATCCTCGACACCGACGGGCCCATCGACTTCGACGGCCGGCGCTGGAAGTTCAAGCGCGCATACCTCGGCGGTGCAAAGCAATATCGACCGACGCTGTGGGTGCTGGGCGGCGGTCCGCAGCTCCTCGACTACGCTACCTCCTGGGCTGACGGTCTCGCGATCGCGGCACCCAACGCGCTCACCTCGCCGGAGCAAACCGCGGAGGCGATCCGGGCGGTCCGCCGGCAGGTCGAGCAGAAGGGCCGCGACCCCGACCAGTTCCGCATCGCGCTGTGGGTCTGCGTCCTGCTCCATCCCGACGAGGCCAAGCTCGAAGCCGCCCGCTTGTGATGCACATCGTCAGCAATGAGCGCATCACCGAACTCGACGGCAACCGCGCGAAAGGCACCTGCCACCTACGCACCGCCGGCACGGTCAATGGCACCCCGCTGGACGCGCACGGCTACTACGACGACGAATACATCAAGGTCGACGGCCAGCGGCGGTTCGCCCGTCGTACCCCGGTCGGGTTCGTGCCGCCGCAACCGGTGGTGTAAGCCGACCATGTCGTCGAGTTCGAACGCGATCCTGACCGCTACCGTAGTGGTCGCGACCGACTAATTCTGCCGGGACCGCAGACGCGACTGTGGGGTCACAAAACGACGCACCCGGCACGGGTTGTCTGCATAGACAATCGCCGTTAGATTAATGCGCTATGTGATCCACGTTATCCGGGACGCAAGGATGCGCCACAGCCAGCTCGTTGGCGGTAGCGACTCCGGCGATGCAGCACCTCAGGGAGGACCGCGCAATGACCGACACCACGAGCCGCCAGGCTGAGCATCCGCAGTTGCCCGACGAAGGTGAGATCGCTGGCCTCTTGCCGGACTTCGACTTCTTCCAGCCGGAGCACAGTGACCGCTGGGAGGAAATACTCGGCTACGCGCGCCAGCACTGCCCCGTGCCACACACTTCGGCCACCGGTGGTTATTACATCGCGACCCGGTACGAGGACGTTCGACGCGTCCTCACCGATCCTGAGACCTTCTCGTCCACGCAGTACACCAACATCACCGGCAACGGGGGTGTGTTGCTGCCTCCTCTCGACACGGACCCTCCACTGCAGCATGACTTCCGGCAGTTGCTGAACCCGTTCTTCCATCCGAAGCGGCTTGCGGCCAACGATGGGCGGGTACGCGATATCGCGGTCGCCGCTATGGACCCCTGGATGGGGTCAGGTCGGTGCGAAGCCATGCAGGACTTCAGCAACCCGTTCGTCACGAACGTGTTGGCATCAGTGATCTTCGAAGATGACGATGGGGGACTCTTCCGCGAGGCCGCGGCCTGCAACGAGCGCTTCATCACCGGCGACATCTCAGGGGTCGTGGATTTCTATCAGCTCATGGTCGGATTCGTCGAGGAACGCACCGTCAGTTCCCGACCAGGAGACATCGTCGAAGCCATCACGACCGGTACGGTGGCCGGCCGTCCGCTGACCGATGCCGAACGCGTCGGCGTGGTGCAAGTTCTGTTCATCGGCGGCTTGGATACCACGAAGGTGGCGATTGGTGACATGCTGCTACAACTCGCTGTCGATGCTTCGTTCGAGCAGCGACTTCGTAGGCCCGGATGGGAGCGCACTGTCTTGGACGAATTTCTCCGGCACAGCTCACCGGTGGGCGCGATGGGACGCATCGTGACTCGCGATGTGGACCTCAACGGTGCCCAGCTGCACGCGGGTGACCGGGTGCTCGTGTATTTTGCCAGCGCCAACCGGGACGCCGACGTTTTCGAGCGCCCAGACGAAGTCCGCTTCGACCGAGAACGAAATCCGCATGTCGCGTTCGGAATGGGCGTGCACCGCTGCATCGGCATGCACCTTGCACGACAACAGATTCGGATCGCGATCGACACCCTACTCGAACGGATCACGAACATCCGACTCGCTCCGGGGACGGAACTGTCCAGACGACCTGGAATGAGTCGTCTCCTCAACGCACTGCCGATCGAATTCGATATCCGGTAGAGGGCAGCATTGGAAGGTGTCTTACCCGCCGGCCTGCAGTTGCTTGGCGCTCGTAGCTTCCCTACTCATATAAGGAGAACCAGTGAAGACAACAGCGGCCATCCTGTGGGAGGTCGGACAGAGGTGGAGTGTCGAGGAAGTCGAACTCGACGATCCGATGCCCGGCGAGGTGCGTGTGAGGCTGGCCTCCAGCGGCCTGTGTCATTCCGACGACCATGGGGTGAAGGGGGACATGCCGATCGGTCTTCCGCTCGTCGGCGGCCACGAGGGCGCGGGGGTTGTTGAGGAGGTCGGCGCCGGGGTGACACGGCTCAAGCCGGGCGACCACGTGGTGATGGCCTTCATGCCGGCGTGTGGGCATTGCCGTTGGTGTGCCAGCGGCAACTCCGTGTTGTGTGACCACGGCGCCGTCATCATGGCTGGATTGCCCATCGCGGACGGCAAACCACGTACCCATGCCCGCGGGCAGGGACTGGGTCGGATGTCGCTACTGGGAACCTTCAGCCCGTATGCCGTCGTCCACCAAGACTCGTGCGTGAAGATCGATGACGACATCCCGCTGGAATTGGCCTCGCTCGTGGGGTGCGGTGTGGCAACGGGATTCGGCGCGGCGGTCAACCGCGCCCAGGTCGGTCCAGGAGATACCGTGGTTGTGGTCGGTTGCGGTGGACTTGGGTCGAGTGCGATCCAGGGGTCTCGGATCGCTGGCGCGGAGGTCATCGTTGCGGTCGATCCTGTTCCGTTCCGCCGACAACAGTCTGAATTGCTTGGCGCCACCCATTCGGCCGCGTCGATGGAGGAGGCAATGCCACTGGTCACCGAGTTGACCAAAGGTGTGATGGCCGACAAGACCATCATGACCGCGAGCCTGATGACCGGCGACATGTTGCTGCCGCTGATGCTGCTGACCCGCAAGGGCGGGCGGGCATGCCTCACGTCGGTTGCGAATCCGAACGTCACCAACGTCGATGTCGTGCTGGTGGATGTGATCCTCAGTCAAAAGGAGATCGTCGGCAACGTATTCGGCGGATGTAATCCGCACGCCGATTTGCCCCGGCTGCTCTCGTTGTATAAGCGGGGGGAGCTCAAGCTCAAGGAGCTCGTCACCAAGACCTACACCCTCGACCAGGTTAACGAGGGCTATGACGACCTGCTCAGTGGAACCATCATGCGCGGCATGATCACGTTCTGAGGATCATTGCCCAAACCGAACAACGATGGTTAACTGGGCGAGCCGCATGTTCATCTCGCAAGTGGCAAGTGAAGGAAAGAGTAGGCAGATGCAGTCCAACTTTGGTGTCGACCCCGCCGAGATCCTTCCGCACTACAACATGTGGGACCCGGAGCACGAGCAGATCAAGTGGGACGTCTTCTCCTATGCTCGCAGCAAATGCCCTGTCGCGCATACCGATGGTGATGGCGGTGGACAGTACATCGTAAGCCGCTACGAGGACGTGCGGCGAGTTCTCGAAGACCCGGAGCTCTTCTCGTCGACCGGCGTCGCGCCCCGGCCGTCTCCGGTGGGACTAAATCCGCTGGACTCCGATCCGCCCTACCAACCCGATCTGCGCAAGATCCTCAACCCGCTGTTCGGCCGCAACTTCCTGCTGAAGTTCGAGCCCGAACTACGGAAGAACGCCGTCGACCTCATCGAGTCCTTCATTCACCACGGCCGATTCGACTTTATCCAGGAGTTTGCCGGCCCATTCGTCGGAAACGCGTTGTCGAGAGCCGTTTTCAACGAAGACGATCCGGCAAAGATGGTGCATGCCGCCGAGGTAGTGGTCCGAGTGGCGATCGAGGGTACCGACGAGGCCTACTTCGAGCTTGTTGTTCTGTCCGGACAGTACCTCGCTGAACGTGCGCAAAACCCTACCGATGCCAACGACGTCTTGAACGCTATTTCCACGGGCACGGTGGAGGGCGGCAGGCACCTGACGGATGCGGAGCGGCTCGGGGTGGTGACCGTCCTGTTCCTTGGTGGCCTCGACACCACGCGCGGCGCGTTGGGATCGATCGCCTACCACCTCGCCAAGCAGCCCGAGCTGGAAAAACGGGTGCGGGACCCTGCCTGGATCCGCCAGGACATGGATGAGTTCATCCGGCTGGAGTCGCCCGTCGGTTGTCTGGGGCGACGGGCCACCCGGGATGTCGAACTCGGCGGGGTGCAGATCAAACAGGGCGAACAGATACTCCTTCGGTACGATTCGGCCAACCGCGACGAGGCGCAGTTCGACGATCCCGCAAACCTGAGGTTCGACCTGCGGCGCGGTGGACACGCCGGGTTCGGGCTAGGGTTGCATCGTTGCCTGGGAGTTCATTTCGCGCGGATCCAGATTGCGGTCGCATTCGAAGAGCTCTTCAAGAGAGTCACCAACCTGCGCTTTGCCAACCCCGATACCGAGGTCCGTTGGGCCCCAGGAATTGCCAATGGCCCCGAAAGTCTGGAGCTGACTTTCGACGTTATCGGCTGACGAGATGTAGGTGAGCATGTGACGTTTGCTGCCGGGGAAGGGTGCCGGGCAGCTCCGCGCGGTGGTGCGCGGCTTTCTCGACAAGCGCCCGGATGAGGGGCGGAGCGGTAGCGGCCTTCCCGAACCAAACGATGTATGGTTAAGATTGGCCGAGCGGTTGTAGCGAAAGATTGAGGTGATCAGATGCGCAGCGTTGTGGAAGCGAGGGGTGCATGAGCGCCCAACCAGTCCGGGTCGCGCGGACCAGCTACCGGCGCACCCCGTACCTAGTGGTGACAAAGGAGCAGTCCGTCCGCAAAGACGTGTACGGGACCATCGGCGACAACGTGGTACGTCAGGCTCAACTGCTGCGTGGGCAACATGACTCCGACACGGTGGTCGTGGCGTCGCACCCCATCGGCTCGCCAGGCTACCTACCGTTCTTCTCGGAACTGGCTCGCACCGGGGTCCACGTCATTGGGTGCGCCAACCGGTACTCGTTAGGAGACTCGGCGCTGCAGATGGAGAACCACCTCCTCGATGTCGGGGCCTGCGTCCGCGACGCCAAGGAACGGCTGGGATACGCCAAGGTTGTGCTGGCCGGCTGGAGTGGCGGTGGCTCGCCGATGATGGGCTATCAGGCCGAAGCGGAGAAGCCGGCCATCACCGAGACTGCCGCCGGCGAGCCGACGCCGCTGGCCGAGACAGCGCTTGCACCCGCAGACGGGGTGCTGTTGCTGGCCGCCCCGCGCAGCCGCCACCGCCTGCTGACGGAGTTCCTGGATGCTTCGGTTACCGACGAGCTGACACCCGAGCGCAATCGGGATGTCGAATTTGACTTGTACGATCCGGCCAATCCGAACCAGCCGCCGTACCCGGCAGACTTCCTAGCCGCCTACCGCGAGCGGCAGCGCGAGCGAAATCGCCGGATCACCGCGTTCGCCCAGGAAAAGCTGGACGAGTTCGGTCGAGCGGGCCGCCCGCACGCGGAGCATGCGTTCGTGGTCCATGGCACGATGGCTGACCCGCGCTGGTTGGACCCCACGATCGAACCCAATGGGCGCAGGCCCCGTTGGAGCTACCTTGGAGACCCCGAAGTCGCCAACACCAGCCCGGGCGCGCTGATGCGTTTCACCACCACGCGTAGCTGGCTGTCCCAGTGGGGGCTGGACACCGCCCAGGTCGACGCTGGCGACGCCGCGCCGAGGGTATCGATCCCGGTTCTGTTGATGTGCAACGGCGCCGATGACGCCGTTCCCACCAGCCACCAGTCGCAGGTGTTTGACGCCGTCGCTCATCAGGACAAGGAACGCGTCGATCTGCCGGAGGCCAACCACTATTTCAGCGGTCAGGACCAGCGATCGCATCTGTCGGATGCCGTCGACCACGTCTACGACTGGATGCAACGGCACGGGTTCGCGGCTTTGTGAACGCCCTTGGCATACCGTGCGCGCCGGGGCCGTGCTCGCGTTAACGCAACCGCTATCGATCTGATTCCACAGGAGGGTGAGATGAAACTGAGCTTGATGTCGTTGGGAGATGTGGTCACCGACCCGGTCACCGGTAGGACCGAGACCGCGGCGGAACGACACCGTGCGATTGTGGAGGCAGCAGTGGCGGCTGACCAGGTCGGCTTCCACTGTGTGCACGTCGGGGAACATCATGGGTTGGACTACACGACGTCGGCTCCACCGGTGATCCTATCGGCGATCGGGGAGCGGACCACCAGGCTGCGGTTGTCCACCGCGGTGACGTTGGCCGCAAACCTTGATCCGATCCGGGTGGCCGAGGACTACGCGACCGTGGATGCCCTGTCGGGTGGGCGTTGTGAAGTCGTCGTGGGACGCGGCAATTTCTTCGTCTCCACCTACACGTTGTTTGGCCAGCAGTTGACCGACTCCCATGAGCTGTTTGCCGAGAACGTCGAGCTGCTCACCCAATTGTGGGCTGGCAAGGAGATCAATTGGCCTGGGTCTCGGCATCGTGCGCCGATTAGCGACTTCACGGTGCAACCCGCGCCGGTGGGTCCCCTGCCGGTGTGGATCGGTGGTGGCGCATCGGAGTCTTCGACGGAACTGGCGGCCCGGCTCGGCCTTGACCTGATGCTGCCCTCGGCGTTCGGCAACCCCGAGATGTTCAAGCCGGTGGTAGACAGCTATCGGGAGAAATTCGCGTCCTACGGCCATCCGCGTCCGCCACGGATCGGTGCCTGCTGGCATGTGAACGTAGCCGACACCAGCCAGGCGGCCAGAGAGCGGTGGGAACCACGCTACCGCAACTACTTCGAGTTGATGATGACAATCATTTCTCGCGTTAACCCCGACCCGCCGCCGTTCATCAAGAAGCCTTTCGACTTCGAGTTTCTCACCACTCGTGGCCCCGCCATTGTGGGCAGTCCCGCCGAGGTAGCAGACCGGCTGAACACGTGGTCGCAGTTACTGTCCACCGACACCAACCTGATCTACATGGACATGGGCGGCCAGCTCGCCGGCGAGTACCGCGATATGGTCGAACTTATTGGTAGCGCGGTGATTCCGCAGCTGCACTGAAGCGTATGGGACGAATAATGAGCATTGATCATTTTGCTGCCGATGTCGTGAGTTATCACCGCCGCAGCAGACCCGATGCGCCCGCGATCGAGGACGCCCAGACCGGTGCGGTGCTGACGTGGCGTGCCCTCGAAGAGAGGGTTGCCGGCCTTGCCGGAGCACTGGCCGACGACCTGGACGTCAGCAAGGGCGACCGGGTGGCCGTACTGGCGAACAATGATCCCTGGGTGCTGATCGTGCAGTTCGCGTGCATGCGCCTCGGCGCTATCTTCGTGCCATTGAATTTCCGGCTGGCGCGCGCGGAATTGGAATTCCTGTGCATTGACTCTGAACCGGCTGTTTTGATTTACGACGTCGGCATGCGCGAGGTCGCAGTCGATGTTGCGGCTGCCGCCGGTGTCCGGCAGCTGGCCTCGTTTCACGGTGCGGTAGGTGCGGCTGCAACTGGGGCTGCGCCCGATACCTGTTACGACCTCGTCGCTGGTGCGGCCATTGCCGCCCCCCGTCCCGCGGCTTCGGTCGGCCGCCTCACCGACCCCGTTCAGCTGCTCTACACTTCGGGAACAACTGGCCGACCTAAAGGCGCGATCTGCACCCACCAGACGCTGCACTACCAGACCTTGAACTCGTTACAGCCCTACGAGTTGTCTTCGACAAGCTGCTACCTCGCTGTACTGCCGTTCTTCCATGCCGCCGGACTCAACAGTATGACGAATCCGGTTCTGGCGCTGGGCGGTACGGTGGTGGTGGCGCACCGTTTCGATCCTGTTCACGTTGTCGAGCTGCTTGCCGACCCTGGCAGGGGTATCACGCACTTCTCCGCGGCGCCCGTCATGTACCAGGTGATGAGCTCGGTTCCTGAATTCGCCGACGCCGACTTCAGCCACCTGCGGCACGGCCAGATCGGCGGTGGGTCCCTCAATTGGGAGGTTCTCAATGCGTTCCACGATCGGGGTTGGCCGTTGAGTACAGGCTATGGTTCCACCGAGATGGGTCCGATCGTCAGTGTGGTCCCGCCTGCGGCTAGCCTGACGAAATTCGGTTCCTGCGGACTTCCGGTGCAATACACAGTTCTTCGGCTTGTCGGTCCGGACGGCCAGGATGTCGAGCCAGGGCAGACCGGTGAGGTGTGGGCGCACGGTCCGGCTGTCACGCCGGGCTACTGGCGACGCAACCGTGACGAGGACGAAGCGTTCGTCGGGGAGTGGTTTCGTACCGGAGACGCGCTCACGCAGGATGCGGACGGCTTTTTGACGATGGTCGACCGGTTCAAGGACATGTATAAGTCCGGTGGGGAGAACGTTTATCCGGCCGAGGTCGAACGTGTTGTGCAAGAGCATCCTGACGTCGAGGACGCCGCGGTAATTTCGATCGCCGATGAGCGCTGGGGCGAAGTGGGCCGCGCACTAATCATTCCTAAACCCGGCGTGGTCGTCGACACCGTGGCCATCGCCGAGCACTGTCGAACGCGGTTGGCCAAGTACAAGGTGCCCGCCGACTTTGTGGTGGTAGAGCCATTCGAACGCAACGTCACCGGTAAACTCCCCAAGGCCGAGCTGAAGAGGAAGTACGGGTCGGATCGACCGACCGTGACGTTGCAGCAATGACGGCCCAACGGTTCGGGTGGATAGGTGCGAACGGTATCCGCCTGGTCGGCGAGCGGCTCGGCAACGGCCCGCCGGTAGTGCTGCTGCACGGAGGTGGGCAGACGCGCCATTCCTGGGGAATGACCGCGGAGCGGATCGCGGCCATCGGCATGGAGGCCATCTGTGTGGATCTGCGCGGGCACGGCGATAGTGATCGTGCGCTCGACCGCGACTACAGCATCGATGCGCATGTGTCGGACCTGGCTGCCCTGACGGCACAGCTGGGCCGCCCCGCGACCCTGATTGGCGCGTCGTTGGGCGGTATAACGGCGTTGACCCACGTCGGCGAACAACCGGATGGTGGTCGTTCCACTATCGCGGCTCTGGTTTTGGTAGATGTGGTGCCGCGGATCGAGGGCCACGGCGTGGACCGGATCGCAGCGTTCATGCGGGCGAACCCGGACGGGTTCGATGACGTGGACGCCGTCGCCGAGGCGGTGGCCGCCTACCTACCCGGAAGGCCGCGTCGTACTGAAACGTCGGGGCTGGCGAAGAACCTTCGGAAAGGCTCCGACGGGCGAATGTACTGGCATTGGGACCCGGCCATCATGGACACTGTCCCATCCGCCGATATGCGGAAGGAACTGACCGGGCGGGCGACACGGGCGGCCGCCGGTGTCCGGGTACCGACACTGCTTCTGCGTGGCGAACTCAGTGACGTGGTGAGCCGAACCGGAGTGGCCGACTTCTGTGACTTGGTACCGCATGCCGAGTATGCGGAGATACCCGGGGCCGGACACATGGTTGCTGGCGATGCGAACGACCCATTCACATCAGCCATCCTCGACTTTATCTGCAGGCTGTGTTGAGTGGCGGTGGCGTACCGCGTTTGGTTACTCTGGTAGCGAACCACGGGAGGGGTACGTATGGGCCGGCCGAAGGTAGCGCTGATCTCGCGGCGGAACGTCCTGGAAACGGCGTTGGCCATCATCGACGAGGACGGACTCGAGGCACTTAGTATCCGTCGGCTGGCCAGCGTGCTCGGCGTCAACGGCGCATCCCTCTACCACCACTTCGAAAACAAGGACGAGATCCTCATCGGCGCTGCGGAATTCGCCCTGGCCGACGTGCGCACCCCAGAAAAGTCTGAGGAGCACTGGCGCCACTGGCTGCCCGAGAATGCCCGCAAGCTGCGCGCAGCGCTACTGCAGCATCCGGCGCTGGTCCCGCTAATCGTCGGCAAGCGCTCGCTGGGGATGGGTGCGCGCATGCTGGACACTTCCGCGGAGCGTTTGATGCAGGAAGGTGTTCCCAGTGCGGCGGTGATGCCATTGTTGGATGCACTCGAACTGTTCGCCATCGGTAGTGTGCTACACGAGACACAGGGCTACACGCCCGAGCTCCGTCACGATATCGACACCGGCCAGTATCCGGCGCTGGCCAAGGCGATGTCCGAACGGGGTCTGTCCTCCGATGAGATCTACGACCTGGTCATCACCAGCATCTTGGATGCGATCGACACAGCGGTGCAGGAGCGCCAGGCGCGCTGGTTGCCCACGGTGGTGGAGGCCGGCACGACTTAGCGGCTGTGGAGCCCCGGTTTGCCACGCGGGGCAATTATTGGACATGGCATTACCGAACAGCGTTTGGTAATCTGGCTGGGTGAGTATCACGGACCTCAACCTCACCCTGCGGCAGCTCCAGTTGGGTGGCATCGTCGTGTTACGGCTACCCGACGGGACCGCCGATCTGCTGATGTCGGGTGAACACGCGACGACCGGTCGAATCGCCTTCTACGTCCGCCACACCTCCGGAATGATCCAGGCGGCGCTGACCGCGGACCGGTGCGACGAACTGGACCTGCCGCCAATGGCGACGTTGCCGCGCAATGAGGCCAGCGCCGTGGCTGTGGACGCGGCCGTCGGTGTCACGACGGGTATTTCTGCCGCCGACCGTGCCCGCACGATCCGCATCCTGGCTGACCGCAGATCCGGTCCTGTGGACCTGCGCCGGCCCGGACATGTGTTGCCGCTGCGGGCACGACCGCATGGCGTGCTTGACCATGTCGGCCCAGCCGAGGCGGGCGTGGACCTGTGTACGCTGGCTGGGCTCCGGCCGGCCGCGGTGCTCGCCGAACTCATCGGCCCGCACGGCGATCTCGCCCGGGACGCGCACGTCTTCGACTTCGCCGGCGAGCACGGGCTCCCCGTGGTGACGATCGATCAGGTGCTCGCCCATCGCCGCCGCTTCGACACCCTGGTCGAGCGGGTGGCGGATTGTCGGCTCCCGACTGAGGCGGGCACATTCCGTGCGTTGGACTACCGCTGCAGGATCGACGGCACCGAGCACGTCGCCCTGGTGACAGGTGACCTGACCGCGTCGGCTATGCCACTAGTGCGAGTCCATCGTGAGTGCCTGCCCGGAGACGTTTTCAGGTCGCTGCACTGCCAATGCCGCGGCCTGCTCGACGAGTCGCTGCGTGAAGTCGCCGCGGCGGGCGAAGGCGTCGTGGTCTACCTGCGCGGCATATTGGGTCGCGGGGCATCCCACACCGTTGCTGCGCGCGGCGAACACGACTTCTCCGTTGCCGCCGCGATCCTGCGTGACCTGGGGGTACAGCGTTTCCGGGCGCTGGTATCCACGCCCGTATCCGGTGCCATCGCGCGTGACCTCGGCCTGGAGGTCATCGAATGCATCCAACTGTCTGACGCGGTGACTATCAACGCTTCACGTCGGCGTTGCCCGCCGACTGGGCGGGGGAGAAGGCCGCTAGCGCCGGCAGGCAGCCGATGAACAATTCATGGCAGTACCGCTTGATCGCTTGGCAGGTCACTCAAGATCATATCGCCATCGCGGCCTGATGAGCTTCTTTGAAGCTGTCGAATGCTGTCCGCGGGGCAACGGCGTCTCCGACCACGGAGTGGGGGATTTTCAGTGCCCGCACGACCGGAAGCAAACCTATCGCCGGGCGCAACGGCACCGCGGCAACTACCGAGCCGACCTCGAGTTCGGTGATCGTGTGCCCGTCTGGCCGCACGATCGTGGCCACGCCATGGTCGAGGTCGCCGAGTATTCCTTGAGTGATGGTGCGTTTCAGTTGCCGATGCCAGGTGCGGGGAGCTTCGAACCGATGCAGCATTCCCCCGAAGGGCATCACTGTCTCGTAGCAAGTGACAAAGGTGACGCGCTTTCCGCGCACGGCCAATGCCTCGGCGACCAGTGCAGCCTCATTGGTGCCGAGCGAGTCATAGACCAGCACATCGTCCTCGACGTCGCCGGTGAGCGCGGCAGTAGTGCTAATCATGTGCGCGGCACCGACAAGATCCGGCGCGAAAGTCGCACCAGTGGCCAGGATGACGTGATCTGGCCAGAGATCGGTGAGCATGGCATCCGTGACCTCGACACCCAACTCGACCGTGACATGCGCCTCGGCTAACTCGTTGACAAGATAATCTAGCGAGCTGGCCAGATCAGCTGCTGCGGTGAGCTCGACCGCACGCAGTCGCCCCCCGGTGCGTTTTCCAGCATCGACGATGCGCACACGGTGTCCGCGCCGCACCGCGACCTCGGCGGCTTTGAGACCGGCCGGTCCCGCACCGACGACCAGAACCCGTTTGTGGTTTGTGCTGGGCTGTACACGCAGTTCTTCTTCGCGTAGAACCTCCGGATTGTGAAAGCAGCTCGTGGTGGGCGAACCGCCGAGTTTGCGGTCGACACAGACGTTCGCTCCGACGCAGGGGCGGATGCGGTGCGCTTGTCGTGTCTGCAGCTTGCGCACCAGATCGGGTTCCGCAATGTGCGCACGGGTCATTGCCACCAGCTCACAGTCGCCTCGGGCGAGCAGCGCCTCGGCCGTGCCGGGAGAGACGATTCGCCCCGTCCCGATCATCGGGACCGTCGTGTTCAGTGTTTCGCGCAGCCGCCGTAGGTAAGGAATGTTCGCGCCCTCGGGCTGCCGGTAGTTGGGGATCGCCCGGTCGTAGCTCGGTCCTCCGTAGCCGACTGTGGTGTTGAGCAAATCGATGTCGCCGGTGTCGAGCAGGCTTTGCAAAGCCGTGGTGAGACCTTGCCGGCCTTGGCCCCCGTCGTCGGCTGCTCGCAAGTCATCGGTTGGGGTCCGGTATCCGAGGATCCGGTCAGGGCCGATCTCCGTGCGAAGCAACTCGATCAGACATCGCGCAAACCGGGTCCGGTCGCCGGTGTCGGTGGGCCCCCACTCGTCGTCACGCGAATTGTTCCACGGGGTGAGTGATTGCTGAACCAAGTACCCATGCGCACCATGAATTTCCGCGCCATCGCAGCCCGCATCCACGACCAGTCGCGCGGCACGCCGGTATGCGTTGAGAACCTGCATGATCTCTTCATCGGTCATTTTGTGGACGGGTTCACCCTCGGGTGTCTGGGTGTGGTCGAAGCCCCACAGCGCCGGACGACAAACGTCGTTATCTGTGCGGAAGGTGGCGCCAAAGTGGATCAGCTGCACGATCAGCGGTGCCCCTTCAGTGTGCACAGCAGCTGCCAATCGCGCATGTCGATCGAAAATCTCCGCCGGGTACTCGCCGAACGGGTTGATGTAGAGCGGGTGAGCGATCAGCAGTCCCAGGCCACCCGCTGCCCGCCGCCGGGCGAACTCGATGTACGGCTCGGCAGGCAGCAGTGGGTTGCGCCACGGCTCGCTAATGCTCGCTGCGGTCATGACCACGCGGTTACGCAACTCCACTTTCCCGACCCGCAGCGGGGACAGGAGAGTAGGGAACCCGGTCACGGAGTGGATTTCTCCGGTGTGAAAATCACCGGCAACGATTCGACCCCCCTGGTGTTGCCGCCACCTGTCCAACGGATCTCGGTGCCCGGAGCGATCGTGGCATCAGGCAACCTGGTCAGTAGTTCATCGAGCACAGCGGAGAGTTCGGCCATTGCCAGGTGCTCGCCGAGGCAGCGGTGCCGCCCGGTGCCGAACGTGACGTCAGCGGGTGTGCGTGGACGTTCCAGGCTAAACGCGTCAGGTTCGGGGAACATCTCGTCGTCGCGGTTAGCGGCACCGAAACACAGCATCACCTTGTCACCGCCGCGAAGGTGTTGCCCGCGCATGTCGTGGTCGTCGACCAGGGTCCTGGCCATGTGCATCACGGGGGCGTCCAGCCGCAGCGCCTCGTTGACCGCCGTGGTACGCAGTGATGGATCCTGCAGCAGGCGATCCCGCAGGCCCGGTTCGGCCAGCACCCGATAGCACAGACTGCTGATCCCGTGCACCGTGGTTTCGTGACCGGCCGAGATAATCAGACGAATCATTCCCAGGATGGCGATGGGTGTCAGCGGGCCACCGTTCTCGTCGGACAGCGCGACGCGGATGATCTGGCTCAAGGTGTCGTCGCCGGGATTGTCGATTCTCTCGTCGATTTCCCGCTGTACGAATGCCTCAAACCGCTGGGCGCTGGCCACCTTCACATCGTGGCTTGTCCGCGCCGACGACAGATACTCCATCATCAGCCGACGCATGTCATCGGCTCGGTCGGGGTTCAGCCCCAGGTAATGCGCCAGAATCGCTGGCGGTACGGAGTCGGAGACGGCAGGAACCAGGTCGACGTGTCCTTCGGCGGCAAAGCTGTCGAAGCACTCCCGAACCACGCCGGTGATCATGTCCTGCTTGAGCGCAATCGCTTTGTTGGTGAAGAACGGCATCACCATCTTGCGGTATGCGGAATGCTCGGGCGGGTCGAACTCTGCTGGCACCAACCGCATCGACGTCCCGGTCGGCGGGATCATGATCCCTTGCGTAGTGGTGAATACGGTGTGATCGCGGGCGGCGGCGACCACGTCGTGGTAGCGGGTCAGTGTCCAAAATCCGCCATAGTTGTCGCTCCAGCCGACCGGGCACCGAGTTCGTAGTTCCGCCAGCGTCTGATGCATCCGCGATGGCGACTCCGGATCACCATGATCGAATCCGGTCGACGGAGGTCGGTCGGCGGATCTGGTCGCGCGTTCACTCATCGGATTTCCCCTATCACAGTACGGCCGACGCCGGCACCGGCATGACGGGTTGACCAAGCGAAAGTTTCGTCATCCAGTCGTCGCAGTAATCGCGCCAAACGACCATTTTGGCGCCGTCGAACCCGATGACTCCGGTGACCGGAATTTCAGCGATCAGGGTGCCGTCGCCACGATAAAGGTTGTCGGATCTCTCGACGACTGCCCGACCCGGTGCGGTGAACAAGGTATGAATCGGTACGGCAACGGCGGCGATCTCCAGGACGTCGAACATCTGGTCAAGTGCCTGCAGGCACACATCCAGACCAGTTAGCGCACCGCGGGCACTGTTCCACCACACGAGATTCCGGCTGCCATAGTGTCGGAAGGACTCCTTGACTCCTTCGACGCCCGTGCTCCACATCGCGAGGATATCTCGCACCATCGCTTCTTCACCGCTCACGGTCATCAACTCTCGTCGGTTTGAGCTCCACATACCCGGGTCGAATGCTGAGACGCATGAGGGTCACTCAAGCTGGCCGATACTCAGAAGTGGGCCGGGGTCGAAGTAGTCGCGCCACTGAGTGATCTTCCCGTCCGCCCATTCCAGGACTCCGACTACCGGTGCACCGAAAATCTCCGTGCCGTCGGCGTCGAAAACGCGGTCGACACGCTCGATCATGACGAGGCCGGGTGCCGCTAGCAGCGACCGGATGTCCACCCGTGTGCTGTGGAACTTCCATGCTCGCGCCTGCACGCGCAGGAATTCAACACAGTTGTCGAGCCCCTCGACGCTGGGGATGCCGGTATTGATCCATTTGACATCGGGTGCGCAATACCATTGGAAAGCCTCGATGATGCCGTCCACACCGGATTCCCACAGCGCAATCATCTGACGCGTCAGGCGCTCTTCCTCGAGCATGGTGCCTGCCTTTCTTTCGCTGCCCCGGGTGCGGGGCGCAGTCATCGAGCTCGGCGCGGCCATTATCGAATGATGTTAGATTAGCGGTGATCGCGACCGGTCGCAAGCCAACCACCCCGCGCGAGCTCGCGCCGGGAGCAGCCCACCATCCGATCAGCCGGCGCTGGCGGTACCCGGACGCCAAGGCGCAAATACCGGCTGGTGGAAGATGCCTGGTTCTGCATCACAGATAAACGGGATCGCGTTGATCGCGGTGGCCATCGTGGCGTAGAAGCCGGGGTCGAAGGTGCCGGTGGAATCGCGGGCCGGCGGTAGGGCGTCGAGGGTCATGTTCACCGAGGGGCGACCTTCGATGTTGATGTGCCATTGGTACCGGTGCCTGGGAGAGGGCGAGCCGGCGACACCGGGTTCGACCAGCCAGTAGACCTCGACGGTCATGAAGACGGCGCCGTTGACCAGGCCCTTGACCCAGTACTTGTTCCCGGCGACGGTGCCCTTGGCGACATGTCCCACCGCGATATCCAGGTCGCGTGAGGCGGGGGCCACGTCGAGGCCGCTTTCCAGGCTGTCGAATCTGACCCCCATCGCTCGGCCCGCCGCGGTGGTCATTTCGGAAAAGAAACTGGTGAAGTACTGACCGAAAGGAGAATCCTTGCTCACCGAATCGAGAGGTTTGCCGATGCCGAGCGCTTCGGTGACCATCACGGCGGCCGGGTGATCGGCGGCGTCGATCACTTCGGTGAGGGTGATTTGGTCGATGTCGGTGCACATGCCGGTGATGGTCGGCATGACCCGCTCGAACATGAACCCGGGTTCGACACCGGTACCCAGCAGCGTCGTCGAGCCTGCTGCGCACGCGTGTTGTAGCCGGGCGACCACCTCGGCGCCGCGGAATTCGGGCGCGTAGTAGGCGGCGGTCGAGATGACGTTCTTTCCGGATGCGAGCAACGCGGTGACGTCATCGTCGAGTTCGGTCATGGACTGCGAAAGCGGGGAGTGGATCACGCAATCGGCCTCCAAGGCCAAAATCTCATCCCGGCTGGTGGTCGCCGTGACCCCGGACGGTGGCAGACCAACCAGGTCGCCGGCGTCCCGACCGGCCTTATCGGGGTTATAGACGCGCAGCCCAACCAGCTCCAAATCCGGACGGCGCAGAATTTCCCGCAGGCATAGTGAGCCGACTTCGCCAGTGGCCCATTGGATTACTTTGTAGCTCATCGTATGAGTGCTCTCTCTGTGGTTGGACGCGCGCCATGCCGGCCACGGGCAGACACTAGGGGCGGATGGACCTGCCGGCGTTGACCGAAACGGACGCCGGGGCGGCCATCCCGGACAACTCCTGTCGCTCGGCAGGGTTGCCATTGCATTAACCAAACATAGATGGTTTAATGGTGGCTGCGGTCGCAACCATGAAATATCCCGCTGTTTGGATCGCGAGGGCCCACGATGCCACGACTTGGCGTGAGTATGTCGATGTCGAACCAGCCGCTGTCGGCATTCCCGGCGAATCCCACCCGCGGTTGGTGGACATCATGTCGGTGCAGCCGATTGACGCTGCGGCGGTCCTCGCGGCGCTGGAGTTGTGCGCCAGCGCATTACGTCGGGGCGGTCTCGGCGATGACGAGGCGGTGTCCGGCCTCGCCGTTTTGAAGGCCTACGCGACGGGTTATGTCCAGCGCAGGGCAGAGCGTCGCCGCAACGCCGCCGTCCAAGAGGAGCGGCTTCCATCCGGCATCTCGATGAGGTGGAGTTCCCCACCCTGGCATCGCTGGGTGACGCGGTCACCGCGCTGGACATCCTGATCGACGCGCTGAGTCGCCGCGCGGCCGGACCATCGGCCTGACCCGGAACCGATTGAGCGGGCAAGGTTGAGTACATGTACTCAACGTGGTAAATCTGACTGCGACTCCTGGTGTGCGGACGCTGCCGCGGTTGCGGTTCCGGCCTACCGACTAGGGAAACGAGGCCATCATGCACGACTCTTCTGCCAGCACCGATGACACGGAACTGTCTCCAGGCGTCGACGACCTCAGTATCTATTTGATCGCCGGTCGCGTGACGACCGAGACCAAGCCGGGCTTTAGCCACGTGAAGAGCGTGCTGACCGGCGCGGTTGATCCCGAACGACTGGGATTTCGCCGTGGATGGCTTTCGGAACGCTTCGACCGCAAGGATGCAGGTGCAATTCTCGGCGGGGTCGGCGCGCGGACTTCGCGGTTCGGTGTTGGTACCGGCGTGTGGGCCACACCGTCACGCCACCCGATGATTGCGGCGTCGTTCGGTGCGACGATGAACGCGCTACACGGTCCGTGGTTCACCCTCGGGCTTGGCCGCGGTGTACCGCTGCCCGATATGCCGGTGCACTCGTATTCCGAGTTCGTCCACTACGCCGGAACAGTCAAGCAACTCTGGGCCGGCGGCGAAGTCGAATACACCAGCGGCGGGCGGACGACGACGCTGCGCACCGTCGATGCACTCGGTGATGTTCCCAAGCCGGAGATTTGGACCTGCAACTACGGGCGGCCACGTTCGACCGAGGCCGCCGCCAACGATGTCTTCGACGGTGTGACGCTCGATCCGTTCCTGACGGTCGAAGCTGTCGGGCAGGCGGTCGAGCGGATTCGCAACGCCTGCGCCGATCGCGGGCGCGACCCTGATTCGATACACATCTGCCACCCGGCCGTCGTCGCTCCCGAACTCGACGACTTCACCACACGTGCATACGCGCACACGCGTGCGGTGACGTATCTCGAGTGGCCCGGTCATGGCGAGGCGCTCACCGGCTCCAACGGCTGGGACCGGGACCGCTTCGTCCTCACCCGGCTCCGAGCCCATAAGCAGCTCGTCGGTAAGAATGCCGATCAGGACTTCCACCGGGCAGAGCTCCTCGGGCCTGCCGAGCTGGTCCCCGACGAACGGATAGAAGAGTCGTGTGCGATTGGAACGGTTGAACACTGCGTCGATCGTCTGAGCGACTACCGCGCTGTTGGTGTCGACGAGATCGCGCTCTACGCCGCGACTCCGAAGCAGTGCGAAGGCCTCATCCAGACCTGGCGCAGCCGGGCGTCGGCCCATGAAGGTGCTCCGGTATGACGTCCGACGGCTACGCCGGCGCACCGTCCAACCGTGCCGATGCGAAATGGGGACCGCTGTCGACGCCGGTTCACACCGTGATCCCGGAATTGGACTCGGCGGCCTATCCCTGGCGGGATAACGCATTTTTGAGCTGGTGGGACGTGGATTCGGGGGTTTGCGGGATCGCGCATTTCTCGACCTCACCGAACAGCGGCGGCCGCAGGGCGCGGGTAAGTGTGTCGATTCCAGGACGTGTGCACGAAATCATCGAGCCCCTCGACGCCGGCTCGTTCGACAGTCCTTCGGTCGACCTCGACCTCGACGGCGAAGTGTACGTTCACCATCCGGAGCTCAGCGTCACCCTCCGGCAAGAGCCGCTGTACTCGCCGATCGACTTCACCACCAGCCGTGCGGTACCGGGGCTCTCCGATGAGTACCCGTTGAATCACTACCAACACGTGGTCCGGGCTAGCGGAACATGCACCGTGGCCGATGAGAGCCACAATTTCAACGGTCTTGGCTGGCGGGATAGGACCTGGGGGTTTCGCAACGAATCGGTCTCCTGGGTCGACTACACGTGCGCGTGCATCACCCTCGACGACCATGCCGTTGTGCTGTATAGGGTCATCGATCCATCGGGCCGGATACGTTCGCGCGCCTGGCAAATCGACGATTGCGGTCAACATGAGTTGGGAGAGTTCAGCTTCGTGCGGAACGCGAGTGGGCTCCTCGCGGAGGCCGCGTGGGAGACTGTCAGCGGTCAGGCAACCGTGACGACCACTCGAACGCTCGGAGGTTTTTGGAACCCACTGGGTCCAGGCCGCCACCACGGCCCAACCTGCAGCGTTTACGACGAGTTCCTCGAACTCCGCACCGATGCCGATGCACCGGCAAGCGCTCTGGTGGAGCACGGCATCATCCGAAACGTGAGCTGACCCTCGTGCAGACGGCGAGATCGAGCCAACCGGAAGCTGGGGGCACGGAGGTCACCAGCGTCGTCTGGCACGGGGTTGCGGCCCCGCTCACGTGGCTGGGCGAGGAATGCAACGGCGTGACTCGGGGGGGGGGCACCAAGATGATCCGAGCAGTCCTGGTCGACTATGTAGGCACGATGACCGAGAATGTCGGAGAACAGATCCTCAAGTTCGCCGACGCGAGCGGCGCTGATCCGGCTCCGCTAACCGAGATGGTGGCCGGGGGCGGTGTCGGCTCGGATCACCCTTGGTGCCGATTCGAACGCGGCGAACTCACCATGGATGAAGTCGTTGCATGGGGCCGCGCCGAAGGTGCGGCCCGCGGCTGGACGCTCGACTTCGTTCCCCTGATCTACGCCGCCATCGCGGCGCCGGTCCGAGCCGGCATGGTCGGCCGGGTTCGCGGTTTGCGCGAGCGCGGGTATCGCACCGCACTGGTGACCAACAACGTCAGAGAGCTTGCCGCGGTGTGGCCGACGATGTTGCCCGTCGACGAGTTGTTTGACGTGGTGGTCGATTCCAGTGCCGTCGGCGCCCGCAAGCCGGAGCCTGAAATCTTCGAGATCGCCTTGAAGCGGCTTGAAGTCGCCCCCGGCGAGGCCATCCTATTCGACGATCTGGAAGTGAACCTGGCTGCCGCTAGGACCTACGGGATGGAGGCCGTCCTAGTGGAAGCCGACCCTGCCTTGGCTTATGCCGAACTGGATCGTCTGATCGCGGACGGGGCAGCGAGGTATCGCGGAATGACCGAGGCCTAAGACCTGCAACTCGTCCGAGCCGCCGTTGCTCGCGGTCGCGAGGGGCTCAAGACCCGATCTGCCGTAGCACGTGACCCGGGCTCTGTATTTTTAGCATAGATTAAGTATCATCGCGCAAGATGCCAATACGGACCATCACGTTCAGCCGCCAGCGAGCGCGAGGTCCGCAGACAGGTGGTTTTCAACCGATGGCGCGAGGGAGGCAATTCGATTGCAACGGGAACTAGTGACGGCGCGCAGCTTGTTGTTCGTGCCGGGAAGCCGGCCGGAACGCTTCCCTAAGGCCGCCAACAGCGGGGTCGACGTGGTGGTCCTCGACCTTGAGGATGCCGTCGCTCCGGCTGAGAAGCCGCAAGCACGGACTAATGCCGAGCGCTGGCTAGCTGGGGGAGGCGTCGGCTTAGTACGGATCAATGCCCGCGAAACGCCCTGGTACCGAGAAGATATTGACATGGTGGCACGTAGCCGCTGCCCGGTGATGATTCCCAAGGTCGAGTCATCGGATGACATCGCAGCCGTCCAGCGATACTTGCCCAA
Source organism: Mycobacterium talmoniae (assembly GCF_001854525.1). Lineage (NCBI taxonomy): Bacteria > Bacillati > Actinomycetota > Actinomycetes > Mycobacteriales > Mycobacteriaceae > Mycobacterium > Mycobacterium talmoniae. The sequence goes on along the minus strand of NZ_MLQM01000001.1, from coordinate 29,829 downwards.
CGATACCCCGCTGATTGCGCTGCTCGAGTCCGCGGTGGCAGTTGCCGGAGCGGCGTCGATCTGCCGCATGCCGGGCGTATTGCGTGCGGCATTCGGCAGTTTCGACCTCGGTGCAGAACTGGGCATCGATCCAGACGACCGGCAAGCCCTACTGCATGCGCGTAGCGCCCTCGTGTTAGCCTGCGCAGCCGCCAAGATTGCGCCCCCAGTAGATGGTGTCACCGCCGCGGTCGACGACATCGACGCGCTGTCAAGAGACCTCAACCACGCCCGAAGCCTCGGGTTCGGCGGCAAGTTATGCATCCATCCCTGCCAGGTCGCTCACGTCAATCAATGCTTCACGCCGACTGACGACGAGGCCGAGTGGGCCCACCGGGTCTTGAACGCGGCTAGAGGCCAAGGCGTAGCCGTCGTGGACGGCAAGATGGTTGACGCGCCGGTGCTTGCGCGAGCCCGCCGAATAGCAACGTGGACTCGCGGTTGAGAAGCGCCCGAACCATACGGCGCGTGCGCCGTATGCTCAACGCACGTATCGGCCGATGCTCTTGACCACACGGGCTGCTTGGCGATGCCCAGGATTTCAGCGGTTGTCGACTGAGTCTCCGCAGCGGCATCTCTTGCGACTTCGACAAATTAAACACGACTCCGGGTCCGCAGCGCTCAGAAGTGCAATGCGGTGAAGCGCCAATCCAGCACTCGCCGGTCCTCCGCAGTGCCGACGGCGTAGACCAGCGACCGGAGGAAGAGGACACCGCCGCGCCTACTTGGCAGCGGTCGTGCGTCTTCGATGTGGATGTCGCTGTAGAGTGTGTCACCCTCGCGTACCGGTCCCACGTGATCGCAGGAAGTCCATCCAAGCACTGTTGCGAGGTTCGGCAACGCACGCGTCACCTGGGCCAGCGCGAGTCCAATAGTGTGACCGCCGTATACCAAGCGCTCACCGGAGACTCGCGAGTCGTGATGCGTGACAGCGATGTTGAGAGTCAGCCGGGCAAGTTCGGTAGCACCGCTCACCAGGTCGGCGGTACTACGATACGTCTTGCCCGAGAGAGTGGGATCGAAGTGCGGTCCGGGTACTCTGTGTCTAAAGGCTTCGTGGTCCCAGTTTGCGGTCGCATCGGGTGCCGGACCGGGATCGTCTCCGGCGGCAGTTAGATCGTCGTCCTGACCATCGGTGGCCGCCTCACCGCGGAGCGGCAACATGGCGCATCGGTGGAAGTCGAGCACGAGCCTTTCCGCTTGGTCGACGGTGGTGATGCGTAACGCGGCCAGACCGGACGGTGGACGACCGGGTTTGGAAGTGTTTCGTTTCAGGCCCACAACTTCAGTGCGGGTGTACAAGGTGTCGCCGATCTCTGGGAAGCGGTGAAACTTCAACCCGCGATAGAACAGATTGGCTTTGACCCGTTGTGTGGCGAGTGTCGACTGACCGATCGCTACGTCGCACACGTATCCGGGGTGCGCGATGACCGACGCCGAACCTGTCACGGCGCGGCTGAGGATCTCATCGAGTGGCAGGCGCAAGCGATCGCCGAGAATCGATTGGTGCACGGCTGCACCGCCGGAGGTAAGTGACATCGCAGGAGCCGAATCGAACACCATGCCCTTGCAAAGCTCGTCGAAGAATGGGCCGCCTGAGTCGCGGACTGCGGTAGTCACGCCAGAATGCTCTCAACGGGCCGACGCATCTGTCAATCACAGAGGCCAATCCCCGACTAGGGGACCGGGTCACCCGTGAGCCGCATGAGAAGTGCTGAACGACAGCGTTTCTGGGGCTTGCAGAGCAAGCCGAAAGTCGCCGGAACATTTCATGATGCCGACAGCTCAGATTCTATCCTATAATAAAAAACCGTGGTACGCTTGCCGTCCCCAGCTTGATGCCGACTTCACGTTTGAGGTGTCGCGGCTTGGGCTAACTGGAGTGGTGCGCGAGGTCCCCCGTGTTCGGCGGGTGGGATGAGATTTACTCCAGTGGGCAGTGTGGGCGGCGCCAGCCGACCCACTCCATAGTGGCGTGCTCGACGTCATCGAGGGTTCTTCGCGGCCCGTGACTGGAGCCCGCCGTGGTGTGGTACCGTTTCTACGGCCACCACGGAACTGGAGTTCCGTTTGGGTTGGGGTGCCACTCGTCGACGTGAATTTGGGTCGCGCAGCTAAGGAGATCGCGGGTGTTTCGGCTGTTCAAGAAGCTGTGGATACCACTTCTTCTGGTTGTTGTGGTCGCGCTGGGCGCATATGTCGTGCTGCGGGTCCGGGACAGTTTCGGTGCTAACGCTTACGCGTCGAGCGCCGACGCGAACGCCGACGATACGAAGCCGTTCAACCCCAAACACATCACCTACGAAATCACCGCACCCTCGGTCGGCAGCGTCAATGTCAACTACCTCGATCAAGACGGGCAACCTCACCTCGTCGAAAACGCCCCGCTGCCATGGTCGTACACCATCGTGACGACCCTGCCGTCGATGTCAGCCAATATCGTCGCCCAAGGCGACATCGGCATGCGCCACCTGCGCTGCCGGGTCATCGTCGACGGCGAGGTCCGCGATGACCGCAGCGTCAACGAATACGAGCCCTTCATCTACTGCTTGGTCAAATCGGTATGAGCAACGAAACGTCAAAGGCCCCACGCTCCCGCATCGCGCATCTGCTACGCATCCTGGCGGTGCCGATCATCCTGTTTTGGGTGCTCGTCTGGATCGGTACCACGTTGTTCGTCCCGGGGCTTGGCGAGGTAGCGGGTAAGCGCTCGGTGCCGATGACGCCGACCGAGGCGCCGGCGTTCAAGGACATGATGAACATCGGCCACAAGTTCCAGGAGTTCGATACGGACTCCACGGCGATGGTCGTTCTCGAAGGCGACAACAAGCTCGGCGACAGTGCGCACGAGTATTACGACAAGATCGTCGCCAAACTCAAGGCCGACAAGCATGTGCAGTTCGCCCAGGACTTCTGGAGCGACCCACTGACCGCTGCCGGCTCACAAAGCCCGGACGGCAAGGCCGCCTACGTGCAGGTGTTCCTCGATGGTGCCCAGGGCACCGGCCCCAGCCACCAGTCGGTCGCCGCCGTCCGCAAGCTCGTTAAGAGCGTCCCGGCGCCGCCGGGCGTGCGCGCCTACGTGGCCGGCAACACCGCGCTCAACACCGACACCCTGATCGCCGCCCATAACAGCATGGAACTCATGACGCTGGTCACGATCGGTGTCATCTTCCTGATGTTGCTGGGCATCTACCGCTCGCTGCGGAGCGCGATCGTTGCCTTGATATTGGTCCGTTTCGAACTGTATGCCGCGGAAGGGATCGTGGCCACCGCCGGCCACCTGGACATCATCGGGCTGACCCCGTACGCGGTGAGCATGGTCACCATGCTGACCATCGCTGCCGGGACTGACTATTTCATCTTCTTGTTGGGTCGCTATCACGAAGCCCGGTCCCTGGGCCAAGATCGGGAAGAGGCCTACTACACCGCCTTCCACGGTGTGTTGCACGTTATCGTGGGTTCGGGGCTGACGATCGTGGGCGCCTGCCTGTGCCTGACCGCGTGCCGGCTGCCGTATTTCTGGAGCATGGGCCTACCGTGCGCCATCGCCTTGACGACGACTATGGTGGCAGGGCTGACCCTGGCCCCGGCGGTACTGGTGGTCGGGTCAAAGTTCGGTATCTTCGATCCCAAACGCAAGGTCTCGCAACGCGGCTGGCGTAAAGTCGGTACCTTCGTGACGAGATGGCCGAAACCGATTCTTGTCGTAACGGTCTTTATCGCGGTGATCGGCTTCGCCAGCCTGGCGACCTACGTGCCGAATTACAACGACGAGAAATTCACCCCGTCGAGCATTCCCGCCAACGTATCTCAAACAGCCGCCGAGCGGCACTTCTCGAAAGCCCGGACGAATCCAGAATTGCTGATGGTTGAAGCCGACCACGATGTGCGGAATCCGGCGGACATGCTGATCATCGACCGGATCGCCAAGGGTGTCTTCCACGAACGCGGCATCGGGCGGGTGCAAACCATCACCCGCCCCCTGGGGGCGCCGATCGAACACAGTTCGCTGCCGTTCGTGATGGCTATGAATAATTCCAGCACCTTGCAGACCGCAAAATTCATGAACGACAGCATGGCCTCGATGCTTGAGCAGGCCGACGAGATGGGCCACACGATCGCGACCATGGAGCATATGTACGGTGTCATGCAGCAGGTGACCGACACCACGCATGAGATGACGGGCGATATGCACATCATGCAGGACGACATCGAGCAAGTGCGTCAACACGTTGCCGATTTCGACGACTTCTGGCGGCCGATCCGCAACTACTTCTATTGGGAACCGCACTGCTTCGACATCCCGATCTGCTGGTCGCTGCGGTCGATATTCGACGTCCTGGACGGTATCGACCTCATGACCGATGATCTGGGGCTAACGGTCAAAGATGTAGATAAGCTTGACGCCCTGATGCCGAAAATATTGGCCGATCTCCCAAAAATGGTCGAGTCGATGAAGAACATGCGCGGCTTCATGTTGTCCACTCACAGCGCGATGGCCGGCATCCAGCGCCATATGCAAGAGGGTGCCGAGGGATCGACGCAGATGGGAAACTACTACGATGAAGCCCACAATGACGACTATTTTTACCTGCCACCGGAGGTCTTCCAGAATCCCGACTTCAAGCGCGGGCTGAAAATGTTCGTGTCCCCCGATGGCACGGCCGTTCGATTTATCATCACCCACCAGGGTGATCCCGCGTCGGTGCAGGGCATCGAGCACGTCCAGGGCATCAAGCAGGCGGTCGCTGACGCTATCAAGGGAACGCCGTTGGCGTCCGCGAAGGTGTCGCTGGCGGGCACCGCCTCGATGTATAGCAACCTGCAGGACGGGGTGAAGATTGACCTGACGATCGCCGGCATCGCCACCGTGATCCTGATCTTCGCGATCATGTTGCTGATTACCCGCAGCCTGGTGGCCGCCCTGGTGATCGTCGGGACCGTGCTCGCATCGTTGGGTACCGCCTGCGGTCTGTCCGTGCTGCTGTGGCAGGACATCTTGGGGCTGGGCTTGCAATGGATCGTGCTACCGCTGACGGTCATCATCCTGCTGGCGGTGGGCTCGGACTACAACCTGCTGTTGGTGTCCCGGCTGAAAGAAGAAATCCCGGCCGGCCTCAACACCGGGATCATCCGAGGTATGGGCGCCTCCGGCGGGGTGGTGACCGCCGCCGGTTTGGTGTTCGCTGCGACCATGGCTTCGATGATGATCAGCGACCTGCGGGTGATCGGACAGTTGGGCACCGCGATCGCTATGGGCCTACTGGTGGACACCTTCATCGTGCGGGCCTTTATGACCCCGTCGATCGCGGCCGTGTTGGGCCGCTGGTTCTGGTGGCCGCTGAACACCTTCCGCATGAAGAAGGACGCCCCTGAGCCTGAGCCTGAGGCGGAATTGAACACCGCGCCGATCCCGCAGCCGACGACGTCGTGAAACGCGGGCGCAAACCTGCCACGCTGGCTGTGGCAGCGTCATCATCCGACAGATCGGAACACATGGCTCAGACGGAACCACCACTGCGCCAGCGCACCGTTGGGCGGCTCGACCGCTCCCGGGACCCGGCGATCCTGGACGCCGCGCTGGCCGTCGTCTCCGAAAACGGCTACGACGCCGCCAACATGAACGACATCGCCGCACGCGCCGGCGTCGGAAAGGCGGCCATATACCGCCGGTGGTCGTCCAAGGCGGCGCTGGTCACTGATGCACTGATCTACTGGCGACCCGATCTGCTCATCAAAGACGCCCCCGATACCGGCAGCTTGACCGGTGATCTGGACGCCCTCGTCGAACGGGTTGGGCGCGAGAACGATGACCCCGTCCCCAACGATCTGGTGTTGCGCGTCGCCCTGCAAGCCGCCCACGACCCCGACCTGGCAGTCGCCGTCGACGACCTCGTGCTGCTCAAAGGCAGAGGCGTAGTCGCGAAAATCCTGGCGCAAGCGGCGGCCCGGGGCGAAATCTTACCCGACCGCGACTGGTCTATGGTCGCCGACGTCGTACTGGCAATGGGCCTGCTGCAGGTCATCCGCGGACAGGCCATAGACGCAGACTTCGTCCGACAAGTCATCGACACACTGCTCCTACCCGCGGTCGGTGCAGCAATCAGATAGCGTCGATCTGCGTGGCGGTCAAGTCGGGTGCAATAGCCGCCTACCTCGACGGCTAGCTGCATTGCTTGTTTGGATACCGCGACTTGGATCTTGCCGTCGAACGCGACGTCGGCGCCCATTTTGGCCGACACGAGCCCAGGCGCCGATAGCCGCAACGCGTAGCGGGGGTCCGCACCGGGTTTGCCCGACCGCGCGGGGCCACCGATTGTGCAGGTGCCCAATGAGCTCGAACAACGCGAGGCTATTTTTGTGGGCTCGCGAAGGCTGGAGCGACGAAGCGGCGCAATATCGTCCGATAGCGCGCGAGGTCGGCCTCACCATCTTCGAGCCCTCGCATCAACATCAGGGCGAGGCTGGCCAACCAGAGATAGACATCCGACCGTGGTAGGTCACGGGGCAGTTCATTGTTGACGTAGGCGATGTCAAGGGCAGGGTCGAAGAATGTGGCGGACATCGTCTCCGACATCCGTGATTCGATGTATCGTCGACCGAGGCCAGAGCCCTCAGGGTCGACGATGTACCGCGCCACGGGATCGAGGCGGGCCTCGCTCACGGTATAGAGAAGGCCCTCGACGATCTGGTCTTGAAGGCAAGCCTGGCGGGCGATGACCTTGTGTGCGCGGTCGCGCAGCACCTGCGCGTGCCGAGTGACCAGCGCGAGGAGCAGGTCGTCGCGATCGCTGAAATAGCGGTAGACGCCCGGCCGTGACATGCCCACTTCGGAGGCAATGTCCTCCATGGTGGTCTTGCGGACGCCGTAGCGGGCAATACAACGGTCGGCACCAGCCAGAATCCGATCGCGCGGGTCATCCCCCACGGCGGTTGCGGCCGACTGGGTACGGGCTCCGCGAGGCATGAACACATCGTACTCATACGTTTGACATTGTTCGCCACTTGTGACGATGCGCATCCCCGGCCCGAACTGGCTGCAGCCAAGTCTTGACATCTCGCCAGCAGCGGAGTCAAATAACATATTACGAAAATTGTCAGTATGTCACATCGGGCGGATTGGCTCGCCAGGGCACCAGTGAAGGGAGCCGACACCATGACGACCACACCACATGGGGCGGCCTCCGGTGGTCGGCCCTCTAGTGCTCCGCTCCAAGGGGGCGGGCAGTACCTAGTTCCGGTAGCACCCACGATCGGCCGTAGCCATGTGGACTGTCATCACTAGTGACGGACGACGGCTAGCGAACATCCGTTCGGAGGAGGATGCGCGCCGTACCGTCCACGCGCTGGGAACTACCCAGTGGCGTGGGCCGTCTTCGTGGGATGTGGTCGACGACGACGGGTGTCGCTTCGTCGCCGAGATCAGGCATCGCAGGGAACGGCCTCGGCCATGATCGTCGGGCGCAACCCGAGTATCCCGGTGATGGGCGACACCGTACTGGCGCGAGCTGACCACCGGCGGGGCGTCGGCATCATCGTTGACTCCGAGGCGATTAGGTACAAGGTCTACTGGCGCGACGGGACCGGCACCCTCCGCTGGCACACGCGTCATGAACTAACTGTCCCGCGACTCGACTACGAACCGGGACGGCCATGACGGGTGGTATCGACGCTTCCCGCACGGGATAGCAACGCACGGGAAGCCCTTGGAGGCAGCACAATGCAATTCTATATAGGCGACAGGGTTCGCGAAGGTCGGCGGGTCGGCACGGTCACCGACGTGGGTACCATGCTCATCCAAGTTGAGACGGCAATGGGCACCTCGCGGATGGTCTGCCCGTGGGAACTTGTCAGGCTGCGCGCCGGCCACGGCGAGTCCTATTCCGAGGCAGCGCCCGCGCGCACCATCCGGGAGCCCTGACCGCAATGCCGAACGTGCAAGAAGCAAACCTGGCTGCAATCAGCGTACTCACCGGGGCGGCGGCCGTAGTCAGCACCGTCGACGACGACGGCGGTCGGCGGATCAGCATATTCGGGCCCGACCGGGCAGAAATCTGCGGCGCGTTCCAACCCGTCGACCGGCCCTACTGGCTGATGTACGTCACGACCAGGATCGTCGATGGTCTTGATCGGTCGCAGACCAACCTGATCCCGCGCCGCATTCCGCTACCAACGCTACGAGACGTCCACCAGTGGCTCGAACTCATCGCCGGCCTGTACATGAGGGCGGCGAACCAATGACCATCCTCGCATCGATGCCGCCACCGACTACCCACTCAAGGTGTGAGGCAGGCGCCGCGGGTCAGCAGGTATCCGGGACGCGCCGCGGTCCGGTCATTTTGGAAGATCAGTCCACGCCGAGTATGGCTGGCCGATTGGTGGCACTGATGTCGCGGCTGACGATCAGGCCCGCTCTGGCGCTGGGTAGCTATGTACCGCACCTTCCCTGGCCGTTCGGCGTCGTCGAATTCGCCTGCAGCATCGCGATTCCGACCCCCGATGCCATCCGGACGACGGTGACATTGCCTACGGCAACTGCGCAGCTTGTCCGCGCCCCCGGCGTGCTGCCCGCCGACGGCAACCGGCGGGTGGTGCTCTATTTGCACGGCGGCGCGTTCCTGGCCGGTGGGGCGCACTCGCACGGCCGGGTGGTCACCGCGATCTCGCGATATGCCGACGCGCCGGTACTGGTGCCCAACTATCGGCTCATCCCAAAGCACTCGGTCGAGATGGCCCTCGACGACTGCCATGACGCCTACCGTTGGCTACGCGGACGCGGCTACGAGCCGGAACAGATCGTGCTGGCCGGTGATTCCGCCGGGGGCTACCTCGCGCTTGCATTGGCCCAGCGGCTACAGGCCGAGGGCGAAACACCAGCGGCCCTGGTCGCGATCTCACCGTTGCTGCAGCTAGCTCAACGACCCAAGCGGGCGCATCCCAACATCAAGACCGATGCGATGTTTCCGCCCAAGGCGTTCGACGCGCTGGTCGCGCTGGTCGCCGACGCTACCGCCAAGCACACCATTAACGGCAAGACCGAAGAAGCCTACGAACCACTCGAGCACATCGAACCCGGCCTGCCGCCGACATTGATCCACGTGTCCGGGGCGGAGGCGCTGCTGCACGACGCTCAGTTGGCCGCTGCCAACCTGACGGCGGCCGGTGTGCCTGCCGAGGTGTGCATCTGGCCAGGTCAGGTTCACGACTTCCAGCTCATGGCACCGGTGGTGCCCGAAGCCACTCGCTCACTGCGCCAGATCGGTGAGTACATCCGTGCGGCCACGCCACGAATCAGGGGGTCACAGAACAACCTTCAGCGCCAAGGAGGTCACCGTCGGGTGCGGCCGCTATCACGCCGCACCGCCGAGGCCACTTAATGGAACTCATCACAGCAATCAGGGCGGCGTCCGAGTCGGACGCCGACCGCGCGCCGTGCCGGGTTCCGGTACCCGTGCCGCGACCGGGATGACTATGCACGATGTCGATCCGCGACGCGCTGAATGGCACGCACAACGATGCGGCCCACCTGTTCTCCGGCTGCGAGCCCGGAGACCAGGCGCCCACCGCATCGATGCACGCCCAACGCGCCTACTGACACCGGCGCCGGTCGATGGGCGCATAGAAGGAAGGCTCAACAAGATGGCGCGTCACCGCCGGATGCCTCAGCCCAAGGAACCGGCTTTGGCAGGTAGGTTGTTTGCCGACTTCGTCGGTCGGCTGCGGACTCCGACGTTAACCGTCGCCGCGATCACCACGGTTGTGTTCGCTGGAGCAGTCGGCGCGGCAGGCCCCCGATTCACCTTGCCCGCATCTGCTTCGCACAACACCGCCGTCACTCCCGCCGTGACTGTTACGACCGTCGTGAGTGACCCGCCGGGAACGGCTGTGGTCACGGTCTCCCGTCCGCCGACCACATTTCATATAGCTAAGGCCACCGTCTCGGCTCCGCCACCAGCACTTGCCGTGCATTCTCCTGGCGCACTGAGCATCCCGGCCATGGCGTTGTCTGCGTACCGCAATGCAGAGCAGCTGATGGCGGGGTCCGACCCGGACTGCGGGATCAGCTGGAATCTCCTGGCTGGTATCGGGCGTATCGAGTCGATGCACGCCAACGGCGGCGCGACGGATACCCGCGGCACCGCGATACAGCCGATCTACGGCCCTGCCTTGGACGGTACGTTGCCCGGCAACGAGATCATCCTCCAAAGCAGCGTCGGTGGCCAGGCCAGCTACGCGCGCGCAATGGGTCCGATGCAGTTCCTGCCGGGTACTTGGGCGCGCTATGCCTCAGACGGTGATGGCGACGGTATGGCTGATCCGCAGAACCTCTACGACTCCACGCTTGCGGCCGCCCGTTATTTGTGCAGCGGTGGCTTGAATTTGCACGACCATTCACAGGTGTTGGCGGCAGTATTGCGCTACAACAACTCGATGTCGTACGCACGGAATGTGCTGGGCTGGGCCGGAGCCTACGCCACCGGCGTGGTTCCGATGGAGCTGCCGCCGCTGGCCGGGCCCGTGCCGCCGCTGGGCGACATGCACCTGGACGACCCGGAAGGGCTCGGACCGGGCCTGCCGCTCAACGTCCATGGGCTGCCGCCCACCGACCCGCTAGCCCAGATCCCGCTGGTCGACCTCGGTCAATCGATGACATCCGCTCCACAACCGACCCCGGCGGCCGAGTCGCTGGTCCCGGTGAGTTCCGGTTGTACAGTGATCTGCATCGGACCGCAGGACCCTCTGCCGGCGCAGCCGCCGTCGGCGCCTCCGAACACCAGCCCACCAGGTCCTCCGTCGCCGTGATGACACTGTCTTCTTTGTTCCCCTTCGGGAGTAGATGTGCACCATTGTGACGACGTTGCCGTCGATGTCGGCCAATATCGTCGCACAGGGTGACGCCAGCATGCGTCTGGCACTCGGGCCGACTTGGCCGCTACCGCGGCTGGCTGGAGTATCGACTCTGCCACCGATGCGGTATCGCTGGCGCGTCACCAAGGGCCGGGATTACGTACCGGGTGGAATCATGATGGCTTACAAGCTCATCGACGCCACTAAGACCGCTGACGCAAAGTCACCGCGGGCCCGGCGCGCCTGTAGCATCAGACGGGCCTGCGTCCCGAGGCGTGACTGCCGGGCTCAGCCCCGCAGCTCCGCGGGGAACGGATCATTCTGTCCACTGGTGTAGGGATTTGCATCCCGCCGCTTCTCGCCGGCCAGCCTAGCCTTCAACGCGCCAAGACGTCCGCCCTTGTCCTCGAGGGCGAACTCCTTGATCATCGTGCGGGCGGCGTTCTGCCCAGGCATGCCGCTGATGCCCGCCACCGGATGGGTGCCAGAGCCGGTCAGGTAGAGGCCTGGAACGGGTGTCTTGTAGCCCGCGAATCCGGCCACCGGCTTGTTGGGCCCGAACCGGGTGATGGTGGGGTCAACGTGATAGACGCTGCCGTCGATCGCCCAGAACCGCTCCTCGATATCGGGGAGCACCAGTGGGTGAACGGCGACCTGCATCGACTCGACGCCCTTGTAGTACGACTCAGCATCCTTGATGATGCTGTCGGTGATCTCCTTGCGGGCGACGTCCCAGCCCTCTTCCGGGTAGGACGGTGTAAGCCCGGTCCAGAACCACCACAAGTCCTTGCCCTCGGGCGACATCGACGGATCGAACGCGTTGGTGACCTGCGCAAGGCCGGGGATCGCGTCCGGCACTTGACCGCGGACACAGGACCGCGCGGCCGCGGCGGCCTGCTCGTAGGTGTGGTAGCAGTTGCACGCCAACCGCAGGTCGATGCCATCGCCGCGCCACTTCTCGTGCTTGGACATATCGATCCGGCCGCTCAGCGCGACGTTGATCTTTGCATCGGCGATGCCACGCTTGCGGGTGGGAATGTGGTCCGCGGCGTTCTGCTTCTTGTGTTCCAGCACGCCCCTGGGCAGCAGACGCGTCAGTGTGGTCCGGGGGCTGCACGCGGTGAGTACCCCGCGCCGCGCCACAATCTCCTGGCCGTTCACCAGGCGCACGCCGGTGGCGCGCTCACCGGTCATGACAATCTCCTCCACCGGAGCGCTGGTGATGATGCGACCGCCGTTGGACTCGATGCTGGCGATCAGCGCGCGGGGGAACGATCCGGTGCCGCCGTGAAACATTGCGACCCCGTACTTGCTCAGCACGCCGAGGTAGATCAGCGACCAACCGGACATGTCGGCATCGAACGGCATGAAGGGAAGACTCGTCAGCAACGGTGCACGGATCATGTCGTGTTCGAAGCTCTCCTCAATAGCTTCCATCTGCGAACTCGCCATCCAGCGGCCGATATTCACCAGCTGCCTGCGGTTCTTCGCCACCGCCTTCATCGCCTTGAAGATCGCCGGCAGCTCGGGGCGCGTCACGCTGGTCTGCATCAACGGCAGCCCGATCGCGACGGCGGCGTCGATCACCTCGTAGAGGTCCAACAGGGCGGCGGCATCCCTCTTGGAGAAGTAGCTCAGCTCATCTGCTGTCTTCCGCGGGTCGCGCCACAAGCCCAGCGAGGAGCCGTCCGCCGCGAGCTGGAAGTGTGCTGGGTCGATGACGGTCTGCCTGAGGCCGAACCTGCGCGACAGGCCCAGATCTTCGTTGATCGTGGTGGTACGGAACAGGGAGGCCTGGATGGATGCTTCATTCATGGTGTACTCGGGCGCCCCAGGGAACGGATTGGTGGCCGTCATTCCCCCCGCCGTCGGCGAGGCCTCCACTACGAGCACGTCGAGGCCTGCCTGCGCGAGGTAGGCGGCGGCCACCAAGCCATTGTGTCCAGAGCCGACCACCACTACGTCGGCACCGTGCGGGGTGTTCGACTCGTTGATGGGGTAGGCCAGGCGAGGTGCGGGCATAGAGGTCTCCTTCAGCTGACGACTTTGAATCTAGGATAGAAAATATTCTCCAAATATGAAACCCGTACGTGCGTCGCGTTGATTGGCCGTCAGTGGGGGATCTGCTCGTCTGGAGTCATCCCGCGGCAACAACTGAGTCCCGATCGGGCGGCGAGTTCGATGTCGCGCAGTCGGCCGCAGCGTCTCCCGGAACCGCTCCGGAGTTCCGGGTCAGCCGGCTGGTTGCCAAACCTGGTCGTAAATATCTTATTTTTGAAGGTGTGTTTTCGTGAGGCGCGTCGTGGTGCAGTGATGCCCTCCCGTTGCTTCGTAGGACGCCGTCTCCGTTCGGATTGACACCATCCCGGGGGTATCAACCGCCTCCTATCTGGTCAGACGATCGCGGTGTGAGCTACGCATCATGTGGTACCGTCGGGTGCGCACATCACACAGATGGCAGATAGCGCGCTGGCAGTGGTGTGCAGTAGCTGCACAGAATCTAATTAAAAATAGATTCAGGGACCAGAGGGAGAGCTGCGATGGGGTTCAAGAATTCGGCGGAGGTCGCCAAGTACATTGGCGGGATCTTTGAGTCGGCCTTTGAGGATCCAGAGATCGGTCCGAAGCTGGTGGACACCGGGCTGGTGATCGCCTTCGACTTCACTGATCCGGAGGCCGTCGTGGTGATCGATATGGCTAACAAGTCGGTGCGGGAGAGCGGCTCGGGCGACACGGCCGAACCGAAGCCGATGGCGACCATGTCGATGACCGCAGACACGGGCAACGCCTACTGGCAGGGCAAAGTGAATCTGCCGCTGGCAATGGCCAAGAAGAAGATCAAGGTTGAGGGCAACGTGGCCAGCTTGCTCAAGCTGGCACCGATGGGCAAGAAGCTCTACCCGGTCTACATCGACCGGCTCAAGAATGATGGCCGCGACGACCTGATTGTCTAGCGACGATGTATCCGGGTACGCACGCGGCGTCCGCGCCGGACCGTCCTGCCGTCATCATGGCCGGGTCTGGCCGGACTGTGACATACGGTGAACTCGATGACAGCTCGGCGCGGTTGGCGTCGGCGCTGCACGGACTCGGGCTTCGGCCAGGTGATGTCATCGCGATGATCTCAGACAACGCCGCCGAGGCGTTTGAGATCTATTGGTCGGCCATCCGCTCGGGACTCTATATCACGGCGGTCAACTGGCATCTGGCGCCGGACGAGGTGGCGTACATCGTGCGCGACAGTGGCGCCCGAGCGGTGATCGCATCCGCCGGGGTGGAGCAGTTGGCGTCACAAGTGGTGAAACTCGTTCCCGACGTGAAGCATTGGTATTCCTTCGGGGGGCACCTCGACGGCTACGAGTCTTACGCCGCGCTGCTCGCGGGGGCGGGTCCGCGACTGGCAGATCAGCCCAGGGGCACCGAGATGCTGTACTCCTCGGGCACCACGGGTCGGCCCAAGGGCATCAGGCCGCGGATGCTGCCCATCCAGGTCGATGAACCGGGGGAACCGCTCACGGCGCTACTCGAGGGGGCCTTCAAGATCAGCCCCGGCGATGTGTATCTGTCGCCGGCGCCGATCTATCACACTGCCCCACTGAAGTGGAGTGCTACGGCCCAGGCGCTGGGTGCAACGGTTGTGGTGATGGAGCGGTTCGACGCCGAACAAATGCTCGCGGCCATCGAGCGCTACCGCGTCACGATCACCCAAGTGGTGCCCACCATGTTCGTGCGGATGCTGCAATTGCCTGATGATATTCGGGCCAAGTACGACGTCTCCTCGTTGCGGTTGGCGGTTCATGCGGCAGCACCATGCCCGCCCGACGTCAAAGATGCGATGATTCGTTGGTGGGGCCCGATTCTGGTCGAGTATTACGGGGCGACTGAGCAACACGGGACGACCATCATCACCACGGCGGAATGGCAGGCTAAGCGCGGTTCGGTGGGCAAGGCCGCACTCGGTGTCCTGCACATCTGCGATGACGAGGGTGTCGAGCAGCCGAGCGGTGAGGTGGGCACAGTCTACTTCGAGCGTGACATCGTGCCCTTCGAATACCACAACGACCCGGACAAGACGGCGTCGTCACGGCATCCTGAGCACGACAATTGGACCACCGTTGGCGATGTTGGCTACGTCGATGGTGACGGCTACCTGTTCCTCACCGACCGCAAGGCATTCATGATCATCTCCGGCGGGGTGAACATCTACCCGCAGGAGATCGAGAACCTTCTCGCATTGCATCCGAAGATTTCCGACGTCGCCATCATCGGCGTACCGGACCCCGAGATGGGTGAGCAGGTCAAGGCCGTCGTCCAACTTCGCGACGGTGTTGCCGCGTCCAATGAGTTGGCCGACGAGATCATCGCGTACGTCCGTGATCGCATAGCGCACTACAAGGCGCCACGTTCCGTTGACTTCGTGGACGAACTGCCGAGGCTGGCCACTGGCAAACTCGCCAAACGGATATTAATCAACCGCTATGTGGAGGCATACCAATGACGATCGAAGCTCCGCTCCCGACCCGGCCGCCCTACGACCCGGTCAACGTCTCGTTGGAGGAATTCTGGGCGCAAAGCTTCGACGATCGCGAGAAGGCGTTCAAGATCCTGCGCGACGAGCGCCCCGTCAGCTGGCACCGCCCGATGGAGGGCTCCATGATGGAGCCCGAGATCGACGGTGTTTGGATGGTGACTCGTCACGAGGACGTCTGTTATGTCAGCAAGAACCCCGAGGTTTTCTGTTCCGGGCAGGGGATCACTTTCGAAGCGGTTCCCGAAGAGTTGCTCGATGCGACCCAGTCGTTCCTGGGTATGGATGGTGCCAAGCACGCGAGCTTGCGAAAGCTCGTCAGCTCCGTGTTCACGCCGCGACAGGTCACCAAGATCAAGGACCAGATCAAGCATCAGGCCAAGACGATCGTCGATGATCTGCTCAAGACCAAAGAGGGCGACTTTGTCGAACAGGTGTCAAAGCGCCTGCCGATGTGGACCATCTACGACATGCTCGGCCTACCCGAAGATGAGCGCAACGAAGCGTCGCACTTGGCAGAGGGCATGGTGGCCTGGGCCGACCCCGATGTGGCCGCAGGGCGTGAACCCTCCGAAGTGCTCACGGATTCCCTAGTCGGGCTGCTCAACATCGGCATCGGTCTGGCCGAGAGGCGCCGGGAGGATCCGCAGGATGACTTGATGACATCGCTGGTGCAAGCCGAAGTCGACGGACGGCGGCTCACCGATGACGAGCTCGGCCCGTACTTTGTGCTCCTGTCGGTGGCGGGTAATGACACCACGCGCACCACGACCACGTTCACCTCGCTGGCGTTGCAGCAGTTCCCCGAGCAGAAAGCATTGCTGGAGCAGGATTTCGACGGGCACATTCAAGTCGCTATCGATGAGTTCGTACGCTGGACCACCCCGGTGATGACCTTCCGTCGTACTGCCACCCAGGACACCGAGTTGCGTGGTCAGCACATCCGCAAGGGCGACTGGGTGACGATGGTTTATTCCTCGGCCAACCGCGACGAGCGGGTGTTCGACAATCCGAACACTTTCGATATTCGGCGTAAGCCGAACCCGCACGTTGGGTTCGGCGGCGGTGGACCGCACTACTGCATGGGAACCTTCATGGCGAAGATGCAGCTGGAGTCGATGTTCCGGGAGCTGATCTTCCGGGCGCCGAACCTACGGCTCGGTGAACCGAATTACCTGACCGGAAACTTCATCACCGCGGTGAAATCCCTGCCCTACACCCTCGACTAGGAGAGCTATGGCCGACAATTCTGGGAAGCGTTACGTCGTCACCGGGGCCGCGTCGGGGATTGGTCATGCGGTGGCCGAGCGGTTGTTGGCCGCCGGCGCCGAGGTATTCTCCCTGGACCGTAACTCGCCGACGGCAAAGGTGACGCGACACATCGAGGTTGACCTGGCCAACCCGCGCAGTATCGACGCTGCACTCGAGCAACTCGACGGCGAATTCGACGGACTGATGAACATCGCCGGGATTCCCGGCACGGCGCCGGCCGATCTGGTCTTGGCGGTCAACAGTCTGGCGGTGCGTTACTTGACCGAGTCGTTCTTTGAGCGGCTCAAGCCGGGAGGCTCGGTGACCATCGTGTCCTCCACGGCCGGTTTCGGCTGGCCGGAGCGGCTTGAAGCGATCCGCGAGCTGTTGGCGACCGACACCTTCGAGGAGGGGGCGGCGTGGTTCAAAGCCAACCCGCAAGAGGGTAACGCCTACAACTTCTCCAAAGAGGTCTCCACCGTCTACACGCTGTCGATGGGCTTGGCGATGGCCGAGATGGGATTTCGCATCAATGCCGTGCTGCCCGGCCCGGTCCAGACGCCGATCCTGGTCGATTTCGAAGAATCGATGGGCAAAGACACCCTGGACGGGCTGAAGAACCTGCTGGGGCGCCACGCCAGTCCCGACGATATTGCCGGCGCCGTGCTGTTCTTGGCCTCCGATGCGGCGGGCTGGGTGAACGGCCAGGCACTGGCTGTCGATGGCGGTATCTCCGGCGCGGTGGCCAGCGGCGTGGTGCCGCCCCCCGAAATTTAGTGACGGTCGCGAACTCGACGAAGCCGGTTGTGGTGGGTCGCCACGACAAGATTAGGAACCCTGGGAGAGTCCGTGACCATTCATCCACTGCAGACAGCCGATAGCGACCATGTGCTCGCCGAATTGCGGCGGGTTTTCGCTACCGGACGCACCCGGCCGTTGGACTGGCGGCTGACGCAGTTGCGCGGTATCGAGCGGTTCGTCGACGAACGGGAGCCGGAGATCGCCGCGGCGCTGGCCGAAGATCTGGGCCGTTCACCGGCAGAGGCGTGGCTCGGTGATGTCGCTTCGAGCAAGGCCGAAGCCGTGTATGCGCGCAAGCATGTAAAGAAGTGGATGCGCGGGCAGCGACAATCGTTGCCGCTGGCGCAGCTACCGGGGCGTGCATGGGTGCAGTACGACCCGCTGGGTGTGGTGTTGGTCATCGGCCCGTGGAACTATCCCCTCTATTTGAGCCTCGCGCCGCTGGTGGCTGCTGTTGCGGCTGGTAATTGTGCGGTGGTCAAACCGTCCGAGCTGGCACCCGCAACGTCGGCGCTGTTGGCGCGGCTGTTGCCACAATATGTCGATCCACACGCTGTGCGGGTCGTCGAGGGCGATGCTGCTGTTACACAAGAGTTGCTGGCGGCTGGATTCGATCATGCGCTATTCACCGGCGGCACGGAGATCGGAAAGAAGATCATGGCCGCGGCAGCGCCGACGCTGACCCCGGTCACGTTGGAGCTGGGCGGCAAGAGTCCGGTGATTGTCGCCGCCGACGCGGACATTGATGTCGCCGCACGGCGTATTGCCTGGGTAAAGTTGCTGAACTCCGGGCAGACCTGTATCGCGCCGGATTATGTGCTGGCTGACCATCGGATCGTTGACGCGTTAGTGGGCAAGATTGTCGCTAACCTCCGGGATTTCCGGTTGGGCGAAGCTGATCCGAAGTTGCCGATCGTCAACCAGCGCCAGTTCGACCGGCTGGCGTCGCTGATCAACGCTACCGACGGCAGGGTGGTCACCGGTGGCCGGTCGGACAACGCTACGCTGCGGATTGAAGCCACGGTGATCGTCGACCCGCCGCCAACCGATCCGGTGATGGCCGATGAGCTGTTCGGTCCGCTCCTTCCGATCGTGACGGTCGAATCCGTGGAGCACGCGGTGCAGTTCGTCAACAGCCGGCCCAAGCCGTTGGCGCTTTATGTTTTTACCTCCTCGGGCCCGCGCGGTCGCGATCTGGTCAACCGCATCCCCTCCGGTGGCGCGGTAATCAACCACGTCGCCATGCACTGTCTCGTTCCGTCACTGCCGTTTGGCGGCGTCGGCGCCAGTGGCATGGGTGCCTATCACGGCAGGTGGGGCTTCGAGACACTCAGCCATCGGCGCGCGGTCTTGGCCAAGACCGCCAAACCTGACCCGAGGCTGCTCTATCCCCCCTATACCCAGCGGGCACTGAACATCATGCGGAGGCTGTTCTGATGAAAGTACGAGTCGACATCACCAAATGCCGGGGGATCGGATTGTGCGAAGTCGCCGCACCGGCGGTATTCGAGGTCGGTGATGATGGTCTTTCGCACGCGGTCGATCCGCAGCCGTCGGAACAAGAGCGGACCGCAGTCGAGGAGGCTGTGAGCAACTGCCCGACCGGGGCGCTGTCCATCGAGGACTAAGACACAGTGACGTACGTCATCACCCAAAACTGCTCCGGATCATCAGCACACCAAGTCGGTGGTCAACATCTTCAACCCGGCTTTCACCAGCCACGGGTTGAGCTGTCACCTCACCCTCGAGGTCGGCCGGGACATCACGCACTAGGATCTCCTGGCACATCATCACGCAGTGATCTACGCGGTGGGGCGTCCAAGAGTCGTGTTCTCGGCGTCCCGGGTGAGGAGCTTCCCGGCAGCCACACCGCAGCCGACTTCGTCGGCTGGTACAACGGTCACCCCGCTCATGTCCACCATGCCTTCGACTTATCCGCCGAACGAGCCGTGATCGTCGGCAACGGCAATGTGGCGTTGGACGTGGCCCGGGTCTTGTTGATGGACCGCGAGGAGCTGGCGAAAACCGACATCGCCCAGCATGCGTTGGATCACCTGTCGGACAGTACGGTTCGTGAAGTCGTGGTCGTGGCCCGCCGCGGGCCGAGGGAGGCGGCGTTCTCGTTCGGTGAGTTCCTGGCGTTGGCTCACCTGTGGGATGTCGATGTCATCATCGACAACGGAGATCTGGATCCGAAGTCCGACGACGACGTCGAGACGGTGATGAAACTGGAGATCGCACGCGAGTTCGCCGAACGCGCCCCGCCGCCCGGGGAATAAGCGAATCACCTTCCGGTTCTTCACCTCGCCCGCCGAGGTGGTCGGCGACGACCATGTCGAAGGGCTTCGTGTCACTCATCCCAACGGTGATACCGAGGTCATCGACAACCGGGTGATCCTGCGCTCGATCGGCTACCACGGCTCGCCGATCGACCGCGTACCTTTCGGTGCCGCCAAAGGTGTGGTGCAGAACGAGAATGGGCGTGTCGTTGACGAGAACGGCCAACCCGCCCCTGGCGTCTATGTCACCGGCTGGATCAAACGCGGCCCGCGTGGGGTGATCGGAACGAATCGCAGCTGGGCTGAACAGGCGGTGGCCAAACTGTGGGAGTACTTCGACGCCGGGTCGCTGGGCCGCGCGTTGGCTAATCGGGACTCTTTAGCCGGCCTGCTGGCCGAGCGCGGCGCAGTGCCCGTCGATTGCCAGGGCTGGCGCGCCATCGACACCGTGGCATTGGGTGTGCAAGTGGTCGCTGCAGCACCCAACCTTTTCGCTGGCAGGCGCCGGCGCTGGGTAGGAGATTCACTCATTGTCGCGCAGTGGCCCAGACGTGTTCGTGGAGACCTCGGCGAGGAACTGTTCGACGGCTACGGCAGCGTGCGCGGCGCGGGTGGACCCGAAGATGTCAAAAGCGTGCTGGGCGAAGGGCAACTCGGCGTATGCCACAGGCTGCATGCTGACCGAACGCAACCTGGCGACAAACGCACGCGCCTGCTCGACTGGGAGGAACGCGTCGTTGCGCCCGTGCAAGACGAAGAACGGCGGTGCGTCTGCGCGGACGTAGTTGAGTGGCGATGCGGCCCGGTATGTCGCCGGATCATCGGCGAGCGTCTGCTTGATGACGGAATTCTCCAGCAGCGGCACCAAGTTCGGATGGTTCCTCGCCTGCACTCCGGTCAGGTCGTAGACACCGTAGAACGGGATGGCCGCCTGCACGCGGGTGTCCGCATCCTCGAATCCCGGCTGAAACCGTGGATCGTTCGGCGTCAGCGCCGCCAATGAGGATAGGTGGCCACCCGCCGAGCCGCCGGTGACGGCAATGAAATCGGGGTCTCCGCCGTATTCGGTGATGTGTGCCTTGATCCAGGCGATCGCTTGCTTCACATCGACGATGTGGTCCGGCCAGGTGTTGCGCGGACCGAGGCGGCAATTAATGGACACGCAGATCCAGCCTATTTCGGCCAGGTGGCTCATCAACGGATGGGCTTGTCCGCGTTTGTTTCCCATCACCCATGCGCCGCCCGGTACCTGCACAAGTACCGGTGAGCGGCCGTCGCGACGCAGGTCGGTGCGACGCCAGATGTCCAGATGGTTGGCCCGGCCGTACGGCCCGTAGCTGATGTCCGCATCGTGGGCGTAGTCGCGGTAGATGCGTAGCATCCGGACAACCCCCGGGGCTTTCGCTGTTGCGCCTTGCGGCGCCGGCCGATCCCACAGCCCTACCGAGTCGGTGCGACGGTCACTCCCGAAGCCACGGTCCAGCGCGGCAGACAACGGAGCTTGCGAACGGTGGCCGCACCGATGAAGGCCCACCAGCCCGACGGCCGAGGCGATCGAGACCAGCCAGGCAACCAGCCGCATACGCGGCGACAACCGCCGGGTCTGAACGGCCAGCGCGCCCACCTGCGTAGCCAGCGTCTGAAGCGGCAGTTCGGATGCGATCACGCCGAGCGCGACCGCCGCGACCGACGGATAGCCCTTGTTTGACAGTGGCCGGTAGGCGTTGAGCGTCGTCAATGCGCCGAGCAACGCCGTTGCCAGGGCAAGCAGCGGTCGCTTCACTGACCCGCCACCCCCGTCGCGCGCGCCAGTTCGTCGAGCGCTCCCTGGATGGCGTCCAGCAACTCCCACGGGTCATCGACCTGATCACGGTCGACGACGATACCGACGTCGATGTTGTGCTGATAGCTGAGCACGGTGATGTTGAGCGCCACGCCGTCGAAGATGGCCGACGCGGGATAGGTCGCCACTTGACGGGCGCCGGCGCAGTACAGTGGCGTCGGCGATCCCGGCACGTTGGAGATGAGCAGGTTGGCGGGCGGCTCGATTCGCGGTTGGGTCAGCAGGGCACTGGTGGCGCGCGCGGCGCGGGCGAACAGCGCCGGCGGCAGAAAGTTGTTCGCGTCCTGCATCAACGTGGCCGGCAACGCTTGGTGGCGTTCTTTGGCTGACCGCAGATTCTCGTGGACATCCAGCGCGCGGGCCCGCGGGTCGGGCTCGTCGGTGGCGATCTGCGTACACATCATGGATATGCGGTTGCCGAAAGTGCCCTGCTCCTCCGGAGTCCGCACCGACACCGGGACCAGTGCGACCAGCGACTCGTCGGGGAGTTCGCCCCGGTCCTTCAGCCAAGTCCGCAGCCCGCCTGAGCACACCGCCACCACCACGTCGTTGACTGTGAGGCCCAGCGCGTTCTTGATGGCCTTCACGGCATCGAGCGACAGCGAGCCAAACGCCACCCGGCGATGCGGCGAAATGCGTCCGTTGGTGACGATGCGCGGCGCACGGACCTGGGGACGCTCGAGCAGACCACCGTCACGTCGAGGCGGAAATAGTGTGCGGCCTAGCCCCGCCAGCGATCGCACCCCGGGGATCGTGCGCATCATCGGGGCGTCATCGAGGTGGCGCAGTCCGCGCGGCAGGGAGCGCAGTACCCGCATCGGCTGCAGGGGCACACCGGCCAAGCCGCGCATGAACATCCGCCACTCGCTCGGCACGGTCCCGGGTTCGACCGGGTCGGCCGACACCGGTTGCCGCGTGGGCTCGGAGGAATGGTCAAGCAGGACGGTCACGACCTCGGTGCCGGCGATGCCGTCTACGGCGGCGTGGTGCATCTTGGTAATCAGCCCGACCCGGCCGTCCTCCAGTCCGTGGACCACATGCAACTCCCACAGCGGCCGTGATCGGTCGAGCGGTAGCGAAGCGATGCGCGCCACCAGGTCCGCGAATTGGCGGATGTTACCGGGCGGTGGTACGGCCGCCTCGCGGATATGAAAGTCCGGGTCAAACTCTACGTTTTGAGCCCAGTACGGGTAGTCGATGCCGAAGGGATCGGCACCAGTCGCCAGCGGAACACCGGCAGCAGGTGCAGTCGCTCCGCGACGAGCGCCCGGACATCCTCGACGGTCATTGTCCCACCGGGTGCAGTCGACGGGTCGTACACCGATGCGGCAACGATGTGGGTGTGGTTACGCCCGTCCTCGGCGACGATGAACTGAGTGTCCAAACTATCGAGATGGCGCATCCGCGCTCCTTTGAAAGTGTGGGCTAGACGTCGTCACGCGGTTGCACGTGACAGTGGCCGCTGATGCAAAACGTCATGGCGTCCGCTGCGCCGTCGGATCAAAAGATTTTAATCGAGACTAAAGAGATGGGCAATAGCATGTGCCGCCCGCCCGGCCGGCGATCTTCATCGGTTGTGTCGACGTGGGTTTGCGGCAAGCCTCTGGACCTCAATTTTAATCAATGTTAAAATCATCGCCATGACAGCTCCGCACCCGACGGACCAAGGGGTCGGTGGATCTTACGCGGGCGCCTGGACCGACAATCGAGGGTTCACTGATGCCTCCGTCGCTGACGGCAGTCCTACTCGAACAGATCGGGGCGCCATGACGCGCAACCACGTTGCGGAAGGGTTGCCATGGCTTACGTAATTACGCAAAACTGCTGCAAGGACACCAGTTGCGTGTCGGTCTGTCCGGTGGACTGCATACGCCCAGCCAGCGGTACCGGCGAGTTCACCGACACCGAAATGCTCTACATCGATCCGGTGGCCTGCATCGACTGTGGCGCGTGCGCTGAGGCGTGCCCGGTCGACTCGATCTATTACGAAGACGAACTGCCGCCAGAGTTGGAGCGCTTCCGCGATATCAATGCGCGTTACTTTGAACAGCATCCGTTGGAGATGGATATCCCGCCCGCCTGTCCCGACCATCCCGCGATCGAACCAGGCTCGTTGCGGGTGGCGATCGTCGGCGCGGGTCCGGCGGCCTGCTACGCGGCGTGCGAGTTGAGTCGGATCGGCGGGGTAGAGGCCGACCTGTTCGAGCGGCTACCGACGCCGTTCGGATTGATCAGGGCAGGAGTAGCGCCGGACCACCAGAACACCAAGGCGGTGGTCGACGTCTTCGGCGCTGCGTTCGCCAATACGCAATTCGGCTGCCACTTCAACGTAGAGGTCGGCCGTGACATTACGCATGACGAACTACTGGCGCACTATCACGCGGTGATCTATGCGGTGGGGGCGTCAAAGAGCCGCGAACTCGGGATCGCGGGTGAACAGTTGCCGGGCAACCACGCCGCTGCGGACTTCGTCGCTTGGTACAACGGCCATCCGGATCACGCCCACGACGTGTTCGACCTGTCTGCCGAGCGTGCGGTGATCGTCGGCAATGGCAATGTCGCTCTCGATGTGGCGCGCGTTCTGCTGATGTCTCCCGACGAACTAGCGAAGACCGACATCGCTGACCATGCGCTAGCGGCGTTATCCCAAAGCAGCGTTCGCGAAGTCGTGATCCTAGGCCGGCGCACACCCCGCGACGCGGCATATTCAGTTGGTGAGTTTCTGGCATTGGGTCACTTGCCCGAAATCGACGTGGTTATCGACAGCGACGACCTGACTGTCAAGAGTGATGACGACATCGAAACCGCACTCAAAGTCGAGTTGGCGCGTGAATTCTCAAGGAAGGAAACGTCTCCAGAGCGTAAGCGCATCGTGTTTCGATTCATGACCTCACCGGTCGAGGTCGTCGGCGACGAGCGGGTCATGGGCGTGAGGGTAATCACCAACAGTGTTGGCCGCGGCGACACCGTAGTTTCCGCTGATATCGATGACGGTGCTGAACTGATCGAGACGTCCCTGTTCTTGCGTTCCATCGGCTACATGGGTTCGGCCATTGACGGCCTGCCTTTCGATGATGGCAAGGGCGTGGTGCCCAACGACGATGGGCGGGTGATAGACAGTAATGGCCAACCTGTGCCCGGGGTGTACGTGACGGGCTGGATTAAGCGCGGCCCGTCGGGGGTCATCGGAACCAACCGGAGCTGCGCCCAAGAGACCGTAGCCCGGCTGTGGGTGGACTTCGATGCGGGCTTGCTGACCCGCAATGTGGGGCACCGGTCCGCGGTGGGTGAACTGCTCGCCGACCGCGGTGTCCAACCCGTCGACTGGCAGGGCTGGCTCGCTATCGACGACGTCGAACGTACCAGGGGTGCCGAGGTATCACGACCGCGGGTGAAGTTCGTCGGCATTAGCGAGATGCTGGCTGCCGCCAACCGCTGACTTCAATGGATCGCTTACCGTCATCGCAGCTTCTTGTCGCACCTGAGCACGACCTCGTGTCGATCCTACGGTCGTTCCTCCAGCGTGGGATGACAGTGGCCCTGGGCGACGGTGTCGGCGCCGTGCGCTGTCTTGACGACGGGGTCCCGATATGTTCGGCGATCAGCAGGGTCGCGGCGGACGTCGGGTCGATCGGGCTGATTCTCGGGTGGCTGCCCGGTGTGCTCGAAGGTCTCGACACCGCTGCCTTCGCCGACATCGTCGCACTCATGCCCGGCTGGGGTATGCGTGATGTGTTGCGGAGCCCGAAGGCGCGGTTCGTGCCCACCAGTCTGGCAAGCATCCCGGCTCTGCTCGCTGGTCCACTACGTCCAAGCGTATTGATCACCCGGTTGGTGGAGCGGGACGGGCTGCTGTATTTCGGCACAGAGGTGTCCTGGCAGCGAGAGGTCATCGACGCCGGTGTGCCCGTACTCGCATTCATTGACACCGTCGCGCCCGCGGCCAGTGCCGAGGCGCCATTGGATCCGGGACGGGTGCGCGTGGTGGGGCGGACCGATGACGGTCCAATTGCGCTGCTGCCGAAAGAGCCCGCACCGGTACACAACGCGTTGGCCGAGCGTGTACTGCGCTTTGTCCCGGCGGGAGCACGGCTGCAGTATGGGCCCGGCCAACTTGGCACCGCACTGTTACGTCAGGTGCAGGTGCCGCTGCGCATTGACACCGGCCTGCTGACCGACGCGGTGGTGGAACTGGATCAACGTGGCCTGCTGGTTGGTGAGCCGGCCGCGACCTATTTGATCGGCAGTGAGGTGCTCTACGAGTGGAGTGAGGGCCGGCGTATTCTGCGCGGCATCGACTACACCCACGATCTGATTCGGCTGTCCCGCGGCGAGCCATTCGTCGCCGTTAACACCGCGATCGAGATCGACCCGGCCGGTCAGATCAACGTTGAGGGAGTGGGCGACCGGGTTGTGGGCGGCATCGGCGGTCATCCCGACTTCTGTGTGGCTGGGCGAATGAGCCGGGGCGGGCTGTCAATCGTCGCGGTTCCGTCCAGCTTCAATGGGCGTTCACCGCTGGTGGCGCAGCTGAGCCGACCGGCCTCGACCCCCGCACACGACGTCGATCTGATCGTGACCGAGGCCGGGCATGCCGACCTCCGCGGGGCCAGCTGGTCGCAGCGTCGCCAGCTCATCGGCGAACTCTTCGGCAGCGTCGACTGAGGCCGGCAAGCGGTGCTGGTTTCTCAGATACCGCCGCGGGCGACGAGCTGTCTGGCGATGACATTGCGCTGGATCTCGTTGGTACCCTCCCCGACGATCATGAGCGGGGCGTCGCGGAAGTAGCGTTCGACATCGAACTCAGTGGAGTAGCCGTAACCGCCATGGATGCGAACAGCGTCCAACGCGATCTCCATCGCCACCTCCGAGGCGAACAGCTTGGCCATTCCAGCCTCCATATCGGCACGCTCGCCGCTGTCGTAGCGTTCGGCGGCGTAGCGGGTGAGCTGGCGGGCGGCGGTGAGCTTGGTGGCCATGTCAGCCAGGTAATTGGCCACCGACTGGTGCTTCCAGATGGGCTTGCCGAAGCTTTCTCGCTCCTGGGCGTACTTGAGTGCGTCCTCCAGTGCCGCGGTCGCCACCCCGAGTGCTCGGGAGGCCACTTGGATACGGCCGGTTTCAAGGCCTTTCATCATCTGCGCGAATCCCTTGCCTGGTTCGGCGCCGAGCACGGCCGATGTGGGTACTCGGCAGTCATCGAACGACAGTTCGCAAGTTTCCACACCCTTATACCCGAGCTTGGGTAGGTCTCGCGACACCGTCAGTCCCTGGCCATGTTCGCACAGCACTATGGAAATGCCCTTATGCTTCGGCGTCGCTGCCGGGTTGGTCTTGCACAGCAGCGCGATCAGGCCGGATCGGCGGGCATTGCTGATCCACGTCTTGGACCCGTTGATTACGAGCTCAGACGTGTTGGCGCCGTCCGGCAGAGCTGTCGTGCTCATGTTCTGCAGATCTGACCCTCCACCGGGCTCGGTCAGCGCCATCGTTGCGCGCATCTGCCCGGTCGCCATGGCAGGCAGGTACTTCTGTTTCTGCTCTTCGGTGCCAAACAGGGTGAGGAGTTTGGCTACGACGGTATGGCCGCCCATCGCGCCGGCTAGGCTCATCCAGCCCCGGGCCAATTCCTGGGTGACGTCCACGTAGCACGGCATCGACACCGGTGAGCCGCCGTATTCCTCGGGGATCGCCAGGCCGTAGATGCCGATTCGTTTCATCTGGTCAATCCACTGTTCCGGGTATTGGTTGGCGTGCTCAACCTCGCGAACCGCAGGCTTCACATCACGGTCGATGAAAGCCCGCACCGTGTCGACCAGCAGCGCCTCTTCCTCGTTCAAGTGGAAGCTCACCCGGACCACCTCTCAACATTTTTAATGCACGATAAAAACTATAGTAGCGTACGTCGGCGGCGCCGGTTGCGGAGGTTCGCGGTGTCGACCACACAACCGCACGCTCCGGTGCAGCGATCCCGGTGGGCACAGGTCCCGCTTGGGGCCGTGCGCAACATAAGTTAATATCAATTAGAAATCGGCTCGGACGGAGGTGCCTACAGGCAATGAGTGCCGAAGACGAGGGCCCTTTGGGTTGGGGTACCTCCGGCGAGCTGACCCCGTTGGAGACGGTCATGTGGCGCGCGGACGTCGACCCGATGATGCGGTCGACGGTGATGGCGATGGAATTGCTTGACACCGAGCCCGACTGGAATCGGCTGCTGGCCGCACATGAATGGGCTAGCCGGATGGTGCCGCGATTCCGGGATCGGGTGATTGAACCGCTGGGTCTCCTGGGAGCGCCGGTGTGGGCAAGGGGCCAATGTCTAGATCTGCACTATCACCTGCGACGACTGCGCTTGGGCGGCGATGGCGGGTTGCCGGAGCTGCTTACCGCGGCCGGGCAGTATGCGATGACACCGTTCGATCGCGCGTCCGCCTTGGGAGGCTCTGCTGGTCGAGGGCCTTCCGGGCGGTAAGGCGGCATATCTGCTGAAGCTGCACCACGTTCTCAGCGATGGTGTGGGGCTGACTCAATTGCTGTCGCAGATCCACTCTCGACAGCGAGCCCACCAGCCCGACAAACCTCAACCTGCCGCGGTTCGCTGTACTGAGCGCCCTGCCGTAGAGCACCTTTCGCGGCAACTTCGACACGACCTTGGTGAGGTGTCGACCCTGATGCGCGTCGGCGCGGCCACGGCCCTCAAAGCCCTTCCCAGCCCGGTCGGATGGGCCCGCGGCGCCCTTCGGTATCTGGATTCGGCGCAACGCGTGCTGTCGCCCCCGGGTGTGCCAGGGTTGCCCCTGCTTTCCCGCCGCGGAGCATCCTGGCGGTTCGTCGCGTTGGATGTGAACTTCGCTGATCTCCGTAGTGCGGCGAAGGCGGCCGGTGGGTCGCTCAACGACGCATTCCTGGCGGCGCTGCTCGCCAGTTTCCGGCTCTACCACGAGAAGCTGGGGGCTCCATTGAGTCCAGATGTGATGATGCCGGTGTCGATACCGGTGTCGGTCCGCCGTGACGATGATCGAGCCGGTGGTAATCATTTCGCACCGGCTCGGCTGGCGGCCCCGGTCGGTTTGCCCGACCCGGCAGTCAGGATCAAAGAGATTGGCGACCTTGTGCGTAAGGCCCGCAGCGAACCGGCGCTGAAGAGTGCCGAACTTGTCGCCCCCTTGATGGCGCGACTCCCCGCGTCTGTTCTGGTCCGGCTCGCTGGTGCCACAACGGCGGGAAACGATCTGCAAGCCAGCAACGTCCCGGGCGTTAAGGACGATCTCTACTTGGCTGGAGCGCGGATCGAACGCATCTATCCCTTTGCGCCGCTGCCTGGATGCGCGGCGATGATCAGCTTGCACACGTATCGGGGCGTGTGCTGTATCGGAGCGAATCTGGACGCTGCAGCCGTAACCGACCCTGCACTCTACGCGTCGTGCTTAGGCGACGGATTCGCCGAGGTTTTGGGGCTGGCTAGCGGGTCGGCGAAGCCGGTCCTTCTGGCATGACTGGCCATGACCTGTCGAGTTCGCCGACCGTGCTGCTGCCGGTGCCATGTTGTCGGCGCGAGTGTGGGCCAAGTGCCGCTGGCTGTTGAAGCAAAGCGCGGTGGCGTGAGTCTCTGCTATCGGTGAGATCGCCTTGCGCTCCGTAGCGACTGCTTCTAATCTAGGGTAGAAAATTTCGACGAGAGCGAACGCCTGCTGTATCGACTGACCGCCAACAGCCTCCGCGGCCGAACGGGACGCCACGGAAGTTGGCTTCACACTGACCGGTATCCCGTCGCTGCAGCACTGTCATGCGCGGATCCTGTGCCGGGGGGCGATTGCGTTCCAGGCCAACAACGGAACGATGGAAGGATCTGCCATGGGTGTCGCCATCGAGGTAGAAGGACTGACTAAGTCCTTCGGTTCTGCGCGAATCTGGGAAGACGTCACGATGACGATTCCCTCGGGTGAGGTCAGCGTGTTGCTGGGCCCGTCGGGTACCGGCAAATCGGTGTTTTTGAAGTCGCTGATCGGTCTGTTGCGCCCCGAGCGCGGCTCGATCCTGATCGACGGCACCGACATCATCGAATGCTCGGCCAAGGAGCTCTACGAGATCCGCACCCTGTTCGGGGTGCTGTTCCAGGACGGTGCGCTGTTCGGGTCGATGAACCTGTTCGACAACACCGCGTTCCCGCTGCGCGAGCACACCAAGAAGAAGGAGAGCGAGATCCGTGACATCGTCATGGAGAAGCTCGCCCTGGT